>CAZDMX010000205.1:0-4790 GCA_964506085.1 uncultured Thiothrix sp.
TATCTAGCCCGGAGTCTTCAATAGTATTGAAAACAGTACCAAAATTGGCTTCTACGCATTCATCACCATCAACAGGCCAGGCCGTGGTTTTCTCACTTGCCAGCCAGGCAACCCCTCGGGCTGTGGCTTCTTTATCGGCTAAGCGCTGCACGGGTATTTTGCTAAGGTTAGCCATTTTTTGGCACAGACCATCCAGTTGAGATATGCCTCCACTTAACTTTAACAAGGTTATTGGATGTTCTTGATTCATAATATTTAGATTATCCTGAATTAGAAAGATAATACTTTCGATGATGGCAACACTATTTGCAGCTATGTCGTCCTGCTTATTAATAAAATGTGGTTTTACTTTGTTTGTCCACCAAGGGCTAGCTAGCCCTCCGACTGAATTGATAAACAAAGGCGGTGTTTTTATTGTTTCGAGCCAAAGAGCTAAGTGATCTTGCCAAGTTTCTAAATCCTTGGCAGTCAATTGCTGTTGATACCAGTTAAGCGCATTTCCACAACCGTTAATAGTGGCTTCTCTTAAATAATCAGTTTTTACATTACGATAGGTCGAATAAGCAATGCCAGTAAGTAGTCGTTTAGATTTTTTTAGTGTGGGCAGTTTTCGTAACACAAAAGCACCGCTGCCTAGATTAATGAGTGCCGTTTCTTCTGTTAATTCGCCACTACCAAACAGAGCCGCATTTTGATCCCCACAAACGGCGGTTACTGGAATCTTGGTATCTAGTAGCAGTCCATAGTCATCATATATTGGTTGGCAAGCAGGCAGACTATTTCGAGATATCCCATAAGCATTAATAAGCTCTTCAGACCATTCAAGCGATTGAATATCCATAAGTTGCATGCGCTGTGCATGGCTATGGTCAATGACGAATCTGGAAGGTTGTAGGAGATGTAATAAGAGAAAACTTGATAGCTGGGCAAGAAAAAGCTGATCAATCGATGTCTTTTTAACTTGAGGATGATGATCAAGTAACCAGCGGCATTTACTAGCCGCATAGTGAGGAGAGAGTGGTAAGCCAGATATATATTGTACTTGTTCAGCAGTGAGCGATAATCCACTAAGATAGCTCTCGCCCCGTACATCCTGCCAATTAATAGCTGGGCTTAAAGGTTGGCCTTGAGGATCGCAAGCGACAATAGTTGAACGCTGGCAAGCAACTCCACAAGCTTTGATGCTATTTCGCACATCAGTTTCTAAGCTATTTAATAAAGCCTTTAAGACTTTGATGACAGAGTTAACGATTTCCAAAGCATCCTGTTCAATATATCCGTTCTTATGACGAAACAATGAAACAGGTTCAACTTGGCTGGAAACAAGATACCCAGTCTCATCATATAAAATGGCGCGGCTTGCATGCGTGCCCTGATCGATAGCTAAATAGTAATTCACCGTGTCCTCGTTATTAGTATAGGTAGTATTTTGTTTATGATATTTATCATGGAAAGTATTGATATGTGCTAGAGTTAAATAAAGGAAACTGATTAGGTCTTTAGCTTCGCTTCAGGCTCACTTCCAGAAAAGATACTTAATTATAAGTTTCTTAAGTAAAAGATAAAGGGGTGTTACATGAAAGTTTTGCAAATATTATTAGTGACCAGTTTGCTAGTTGCCATGGCATCAACGACTGCTAAACCCTTTGGTAATTGGGGTGGTAGTAAAGGGGGTAGCAATAGCTGGGGTGGAAATAGTTTCGGCAGTGGGTGTAACACCTGGCCCGAATGGACACCTATGTATTGGATGGAAAGAATGATGGGTTCGGATAATGACTGTCACGGCTCTTACTATCCTAGATCATCTAATGCCTATCCCTATGGAGGTCAAGGTGGTCAAGCAGCTTACAGAAACCCTTATGCCGGTCGTGGTTACGGTGCTTACGGCGTACAAAGATATCCGTCAAATGCTTATAACCCTGCCAATGCTTATGGCAACCCCTATGCAAGAGGCTATGCAGGTAGAGGCTATGCAGGTAATAGTTATTACCCGATGAATAGAGGACGGATGCAGAATGGATTTTCTGGTTTTCCAAGTTTTGGTCAAGGTTTTGGACAGGGGTTTGGACAGGGGTTCTCACCTTTTTCTGGGGGGAGAAGTAGTGGCGGCTTTCCGAGTATGAGTAGTTTCGGTTCGGGTTTTAATCCGATGAGCTCCATGAACCCAATGGGGGGAGGGCTTGGAATGAGTCCGATGGGATTTGGCTCGCCTATGAGCTCAATGAGTCCTATGGGATTTGGCTCACCATTCAGCCCAATGAGTTCTATGAACCCTATGAGCCCAATGAGTTCCATGAGCCCAATGAGTTCCATGAATCCTATGGGTGGAGGAGGATTTGGCAGTTCATCACCTTTTGGAATGAATCCATTCTCTAGTGGGATGAAGTCCCCTTTTTCTTTCTAAATAGCTGATAGTAATCACTGTAGGCCAGCTCAAACGGAGCGGATTCGGCAATGTGCTATTTATTGCCTCTAGTCTGATTGCTCCGCTTGATCAGGCCTATAAAGTATGGATTTATGAAGAATAATGCTCGTTATTCCTCACCATACCCAGACATGCCAACAGTGCTATAGCCTGAGTCAACATAGGTGATTTCACCGGTAATACCACGTGCTAAATCCGAACATAAGAAGGCAGCTGCATTACCTACATCATCAATCGTTACATTGCGGCGCAAGGGCGCATTCCTAGCGACGTGATCCAACATCTTACGGAAATCTCCAATACCTGCAGCAGCCAAAGTACGAATGGGGCCAGCTGATATCGCGTTAACGCGAATACTATCAGGGCCTAAGTCTGATGCCATGAGGCGTACGGCTGCTTCAAGGCTTGCTTTTGCCATGCCCATTACATTGTAATTGGGAATGGCTGCGACAGCTCCTAAATAGCTTAGGGTTAATAAAGCAGCGTTTTCATTGAGCATAGGACGAGTATAGCGAGCCAAAGCAAGGAAGCTATAAGCACTGATATCGTGTGCCATTATGGAGCCAGCACGGGTTGTATTATCGACAATGCTACCTTTGAGTTCTTCTTTGGGGGCAAAAGCTGCTGCATGAATGACAATATCCATGTTGTCCCAGCTTTTCTTTAATTCTGTAATAGCGGCTTCAATATTGTCGTCTTCGCCCAGATCACAAGGGATAACAATAGAAGAGTCCAGTTCCGTAGCAAACTTTTCTACGCGTTTCTTAAGCTTGTCGTTTTGATAGGTAAATGCCAGCTCAGCACCCTGTTGATGCATGGCTTTTGCAATGCCATAAGCGATAGAGCGATTGCTCGCGACACCTACAATAAGAGCGCGTTTACCGGTAAGAAATCCCATGCTACTACCTCAGTTTTTTAGTATGTAAAGCGCGGATCATAGCACAATATCAGGCTCAGAAATTTTCCTAAAATCCTTTTCTAGTCACATGCAGTTGGTTGAGCAAAGCATGTATAAAAGGCCAAGCCAGCAAGCTGCTGAACAGCGTAAACCAGTATGACCAGTCGCTGGGTTTATCTTTAGTAAGCCCCAGAATCCACAGGTTAACTAGTAAATAACTGCCTAGAGCTATAAAAACCAGGAAAAAATATTGAAACAGTGTTTTGGGCGTAATGCGTTCACTCATGCGAATGGATATAAAAAGAACAATGACAAAGCCTAGTGCATGTTGTCCTAAGGTATTTCCCCACAGTGCATCGAGTAGTAAGCCGGCAACCCAGACTACAAAATAATTACTTTCTTTAGGAAACAGTATGGCCCAATGAATAATGACTAATGCAATCCACTCTGGTCTCCATAGCTGCAAGGTATTAGGTAGATGAATAATGCTCAAAATAAGGGCTATAAGTATTGATAGCAAGATCGCACCGGGAAAACGTAGAGTTAGATGTTCCATATCTACTTCTCTTCTTGCTCTGTAGACTTTTTATCTTGCCAGATGAGTAAGAGTTCTCTACTGCGATTAAAGTCTGTGATGGTGGTTGCGGATACGGTTATCATAGAATCTGCGGGGTTATAGTGCTTTTCTTGAACCACCGCGACGGGGAAATCAGGCGGAAAAAGCAATCCTAATCCAGAGCTGAGATAGAGGTCGCCTGTATTAATTTCTTCAAACTTTTCAATATGCTCTAGGCTGACGGTATTGATGATCCCCGTTCCAACCGCCAACGCTTTTTCGCCTGTTCGAGCGTTGCGTACTGGAATGCTATGTTTAGGGTCAGAGAGCTGCATCACTATGGATGATCGAGTGGATGCATGAATAATCTGTCCAAAAATACTATTCCCGGATAGTGCAATTTGCCCTTCGTAGGCGCCATGCTGAGTGCCTTTATTGATGATGACTGTCTGTCGGAAGCGGTCACTATCTATACTTAGGATATTAGCAAGAAGATAGGATTCATCGAAAAATTTTGAGGTGTTTAGTGCTTCGCGTAGGCGTTCATTTTGAGCCAGAATGGAGCGGTACTTTTGGTCTCTGGCAGAATAAATAGTAACGAGTCTGCGGAGTTCTTTATTTTCAGCACTCAATGTACGGTGTGAGGTGAAAAATTGACGCACATTTTGTGTTGTACGATACGGCAGATCAACCAGTACTTGCAGTGGATACACTACAATGCTCAACCCTGTGCGGGCTGCAGGAATGGCTTTGCGATGATCAGCCGTAAGGAGTGCTAAAGATACGAGCACAAAGGCAACAAAGTGTATGGTTCTTGTTGTAGACGAATCCTTTGAGTGCATTGTGCTCTTTATTGAGGACTCAAGATTAAATAACTTACGAAACTTAATTTGCTTTTTTGAACCAGATTG
>CAZDMX010000206.1:0-4790 GCA_964506085.1 uncultured Thiothrix sp.
AGATTCAGTGCTATAGGCATTCGCAGTAGTTTCAACTGCGTTTTTTAGGTTAAACATACTTATCCCATTGTTTCTTGTGGGTGAATTATAGATATTACTTCTGACATTTACTCTGTTTCAAATCATATTAGAGCAACAGCAGACAAGTACAAGCTTGAATTATCATACTCATACCTACAAGCACTTTCTAGAGAGTGCTTACACTATATCTCTTATCCAAATATAAAATAAGGAAAAAACAGGGAAATTAGTTCTTGATCTAGGGATGAATGGTAGTATTATTAAGATAATGTGAAATCAATAACTAGGGAGCAAATAAGGTAGGTGTGTTAGACGAGTTAAAGCTGTGGTTTGTTTTCACCTATTTTTAATAAGCGATGAAACGATTCTTGAGCTTTTATACCCTGTACATTACTCAGCTAAATACGCTTGGCAGCAAGGTTCTCGCCAATACTATCGCCAACACTAATAACGGCTACTCCCACACTTCTAAAGAGGCTACGTCATGAGTCATATCCAACTTTCTCATCCTGCTCAGGTTCATCAAGTTCATGATGCAAAAGCATTTCAAGATGCTATTTCTATTGCAGATTCCGGGGATACCATCGTGCTGGCAAAGGACGGCGATTATGGCGATATCAGCATCGTTAATAAATCGGGCTTACGCATTACCTCAAAAAGCAAACAGCTATCCATTCGGGCAACACTGAGCATTAATGGAGCATGTAGCGAAATCATTATCGAAAACCTGAATATCTGGAATGACAATCACAATAAGAAACAAATAGTTTTAGTAGGTCTGCAAAGCAAAAATATCATTATTCGCCATTGTATTCTATCTTCCATGCCTGTTTCCATGAACACTCTACGTGATAAATTTGCTGGAGAACCCAAGCGATGGGTCAATGGAATCAGAGTATTAGGTGATAAATGTAAGGTATCAAATAACATTTTAGTCAATGTGAAGTTGGCGATTCAGGGAAATGGTTTAGAAACCGCCATCCATGATAATGTTATTCAATACTTTTCTGATGATGCTATCCGAATCCAGCAGCATGATGTGAAGATTGTTAACAATCATATTTATGATTCCGTTTTAAACCACCCAGGTGAAACCACTCATCATGATGCGATTAGACTGATTCCACCCGAGAATCGCTTTGCTGCGGGTGAGCTTAGGGGTATTAATATTCTTGACAATGTTATACGTAGTCAAAACCGCAATACTTACGTTCCAAAACATATGCAGGGTGTTTTATATGGCATAACCGCGAGTGATGGATATTTTGTCGATTTAACCATCAAAAATAACTCTTTGGTGTTGAATTCTAATCATGGGATTAGCTTAAACGGTGTTTACAACCTGCAACTATCCGATAATAAGGTTATCGCCTCACCTTCAAACCACATGGCAACTCCCAGTATCGAGCTGTACCTGACACGCATTTCAGCAAGCAGCCCCAATAGCCAGCAATGGTTAGCTAGCAAACCTTATTCGCTTCATTACGAAAAGAATCAAGCGCCGTTGTTCAATGTACCTGATGATTTTTATGAAGCAAATGAGCTGGGGCATAATCATTTCGCCAAGATTACCCACGAGCCAGCCCCAGATAAGAACGCCGACATTAAGCGAAGCAGTCTCTCTACAGATGCTGTAACAAACGACAATGATGTGATAACTGCAACACCACCTCCCCTGTTTCTTCAGGAAAAAATCGTTATTGAAAACAAAACATCTATCATTGCAGCTACTACAGACAATACTGCAAAAAGTGACACCTCAACAGCAGTGATTACAGCACATCGCTCTGTGCAATCATCCACTTCTGCACCCACTCTCAGGGCAAGTGTGCATCAAGTAGCGAACGCTGAAGAATTAACCCGCGCCATTCGTAATGCCAATCCAGGGGATACCATTTTAATCACCCATTCTGGAAACTATGGCAATGTCCGCATTACTAATAAATCGAGACTGCGCATTAAGTCTTTCAATACCGATATTGCGATTCAGGCAAGCTTTTTTATTGATGGTTCTTCTAACATTATCCTTATTGAGAATATGCAGTTGTGGAATAATGACATCAGCCGAAGACAGATAATTATTACTGGAAAATCAACAAATAAGATATTAATTCGCAACTGTATTCTATCTACTGTACGTCTTGACAGAAACACCATGCACCGGCGATATTCAGGTAATCCACAGCAATGGATAAACGGCATTCGTATGCTAGGTAGTAATGGACAGATCATCAGTAACTTTATGATGAATTTGAAAATGGCTATCTCTCAAACCGGGCAGAATACTTTAGTCCAGCACAATCTAATTCAGTTCTACGCAGAAGATGCGATCCGTGCTAGTCATCATGGTGTGAAAATATTACATAACAATATTTATGATTCTATCGCCGCCCATCCGGGGCAAAGTGCTCATAAAGATGCAATCCAGTTAATACCACCTGTTGATCGCTACAACGGCGGAAAACTCTATAATGTAGAAATTATTGGCAATATCATCCTAAGCCATAGCCAGCCACCTGTTGTACCTTCACATCAGCGCGGCATAGTGCAAGGCATCTTTGGCAGTGATGGTTATTTCATTAATCCCATTATCAGCGGCAATACGGTCATTGTTAATTCTGATCATGGTATTACCCTAAATGGTGTTAGAAACCTGCAATTAATTGAAAACAGAATTATTGACATCTCTCCTCATAATCAATTTAAGCCAGGTATTAAGCTGTATCTGACACGCATCAGTCAGCATGGACAACAGAAGTGGTTAGCCAATCGGCCCTATTCTTTAAGCATGCAATCTAATCAAGCTCCTACACTCAACATCCCAGGCGAAGCCTATCAAAGCAGCGATTTGGGCGGGAACCAGTTTGCAAGGCGTACTCAGGATCTTGCTAGAGGTCACAATGCAATTATTATTCGCAATAACATTGCATCGAATGAACCCGTAGTTACTGATCTAGTCACACCTCCTTTAGTTGATGCTAGAATTGATACTGGAACTGGAGATTCAGCAGATGGTCATGCAGGCTCTGCGGTCAGTGTGTTTATTATTACCAATACTGAAGAACTGCAACGCGCTACCCGTATTGCGGGTGCTGGGGATACTCTCTTATTCAAAAAATCCGGACACTATGGGCTAGTACGCCTCAGCAATAAAACAGGTGTACGTATTCGTGCTGAAAACTCAGATATTTCCATTAATGCTAACTTCTTAATTGATGGTCTATCCAAGAACATTATCATCGAAAACATGAATATATGGTTTTCTGAACGCAACTGGAAACCGGTTATTTTAACGGGACCAGAAACAGCCAACATTACTATTCGTAACTGTTTGATCTCTTCTTACCAAGTCACCCGAAATAAAGCCCGCATTCAAATGACAGGAACACCTAAAAACTGGGTGACAGGTATCTGGTTACGCGGACGTGGTAATGAAATAATCGACAACCATATTGTAAATGTACGTGTGGGCATTGCCATCAACGGTAAAAATGGTTTGATGCAAAATAATTTGATTCAGTACTTTACTGATACTGGTATCCGCGCCATAAATGACAATTTAGAAATTGTCCATAACAACATCTACGATGCGATATCCATCAAACCCGATAGCAGAAGATTAGCAACAGGAATTCAGCTAATACCCGCAGAAGATCGCTTTAATTCAGGTGTTATCAAGAATATTAAAGTCACTGATAATGTTATTCAGGCAAAGAACTCGGGTAGCCCGACTGCTGACAACCTTCAAGCCAAGTTACAAGGAATTTCCATGCATGATGGCTATGTCTCTGGAATGGTGATCAATTCCAACACTATTGTGGTGAACACCGAGTACGGTATTACTATAAATGGCGCATCAGGCTTATCTTTGAATGGCAATAAAATCTTTGATTCAAAGCCGAGAGATAATTTCATCCCTGGTATTAGGCTGTACTACACACGTACGATTAATATCAATGGTAATCGTGAACAAGTTTGGCACACCGGACGTAACTATTCTGTCAGCTACAGCAACAATCAGGCTTCCGTATTTAATGTGCCTGATGTCGGTTATGACATTCATGACGGTGGCGGTAACCTTTTCAAAACAGTTACTCGCAATAAAGGAAGGGGGTTTGACCCTGTTATTGCACCCTGATAACACCTTATAACAAAGGAATCAGGTAATACGCGTACAATTTGCCTAAAAATGCATCTATATCTTTAACACCTGCGTACACGCATATACACATGTTGCGTGTGTAAATCTTAAAAATGTTTTTTTTATTTTCTATTATTAACCAAGGTCTAAAAAAATGATTTCACGTAAAAATATTTTAGCATTAGCAGTTAGCACTTCATTGGCAGCAGGTATCGTTGGATGTAGTGGCTATAACACAGACGCTGGACACTCTACAGACGCAAAAGCTAGCCCTGCCAAAGCTAAAGAAGGCAAGTGTGGCGAAGGTAAATGTGGTGGTGACAAAGCCAAGAAAGAAGGCAAATGTGGTGAAGGTAAATGTGGCGGTAAATAATCGACCTCATTACTAAATTGGAGAAGGGCTAGCTGATTAGCGATCTCTTAAAACTAGCCTCCGGTTTACCATAAGTCGGAGGTTTTTTTATGTGAATCTAAGTGTGATAGTTCTTGACAGGCTCCTAGTTGTGATGATCAAACAGCCATTAAGCTGATGCAAGCCAACCCAAAAGGATACCTGATTACCCACATGTCTAAGCTTAAACCTAAAAAACGCAGTTGAAACTACTGCGAATGCCTATAGCACTGAATC
>CAZDMX010000207.1:0-4789 GCA_964506085.1 uncultured Thiothrix sp.
TCGAATAAATTCGACCCTACAAGCTGATCCAGAAAATAAGCTTGTAATAATTAGCAGAAACAAGCTTATTTCGACAGCCTAGGCTGAAGCCCCACTTCCAAGTTTATTACAAGCTGTTAAAACTAGCATTGAACAGCCCTGATAGTACTCACTCATAGAATAAAGTGTATAAAATACTAATGTTTATAGCCTATCAGTAAGTTAAGGCGGAAGCAGTCTACTTAATAATTTAGGCTTAATTAGTGAGTTTCTTCTGCATACCACTTTCGAGTTTAGGTAAATCAATAATCACGCAATCCAGACTTCCTACTCGCCCATATCCCGCTGCTATTGAGCAGTTCTTGTTACTCGCTGGCACTTCGCCAAGCGTTGTCGGGTTGATACCCAATGAATGAGGGATACCATCCGTAGGTATCGCGATAAAAGGCATGCCTTTGTATCCCATCACGGTCTTTATAATTGCAACCCGAGTTGTTAACTTGTTTAAACTGGTATTAGGAACAATAGGTACAGTTCGATTTCTCCAAACAAGACTCTTCTGGGTATCGATATCTTCCAGTATCACAACCTCAGCAACCAACTGATCTGGTATTAATAAACTCCCTGTTTCTACAGGTATTATCTGACACAGTAGCTCTGATTGAGTATTCATGCAGTCACCTTTTTTTCTTGTTCATTTAGACAAGTTTCAATATCATCAGCGAGCTGTTTCGCTTCCCATGGCTTACCAATAAAGCCATTAGCACCTAGTTTCTTGGCATACTGACGATGCTTGGCTCCTGAACGAGACGAGATCATGATGACAGGAAGATCTGCCCATTTTTTACTGCCACGAATATTCTCCAACAGCTCAAAGCCATCCATTTTGGGCATTTCTATATCTAGCAACATTAAATCAGGCGTTTCATCTTCAAGTACTTCTAATGCATTCACCCCATCATTTGCCGTCACCACGCTATAGCCATTTGATACCAATAGTCCTTCGGTAATCTTACGAACCGTAATAGAATCATCAACCACCATGACCATTTTTTTCTCTTTGCTTTTAATGGTTTGGGATTCTCTGTTATGCATTCTTTTTCCATTGACACCCAGGCTGATCAGTTCATGAGCATTCAAGGCAAGAACAATTTGTCCACCACCCTGTATAGCCACCGATGAAAGCAACTTTGATTGCTCGAACAAGACCCCTAGTGGCTTTAACATCACTTCACGATTACCACGTATCTCATCAACCTGATAAGCGACACGTTGTCCATTTTCTTCAAACAAAATGACGGGTAATGTTTTTTCCTGATCGCCATTATTACGCTGGCTAACCAATCCCAACGTCTCACCTAGGTGGTGCAGTTTATATTGCCTACCCGCACATTCTAGCGTTGGATTTTTTCTTGCATAAACCGCATTCAAATCTGCCAAGGCTATTCTTTGCATACCCTCAAGTTTAGCGACCGGAACCGCTAAAAGCTCACCAGAGACATCCAAAAACATAAGCTGATTGGTTGCTAAATTATAAGGCACTCGCAATTCAAACCGGGTATATTTACCCAGCTCAGAATCAATGATGATATTGCCGCCCAATGAATTGACCTCCGCGTTAACGACATCCATGCCGACACCACGCCCGGCAACTTGACTTACTTTATTCGCAGTTGAAACGCCTGACATCAATATGAGCTGATAAACCTCTTTTTTGCTTAAAACAGCATCGGCCTCTATCAAACCTTTTTTAATAGATATCGCTCTTAATTTATTGACATCAATCCCTACACCATCATCCTCAAGAGTGATCACAACTTCAGGACCTTCACGATCAATCTTTAAAACAATTTTACCTTGAGGAGGCTTACCTGCCTTTATTCTTTCATCTGGCTTCTCAATCCCATGTGCGAGTGAGTTCCTAATTAAGTGCTCTAATGATGCAGTGATACGTTCAAGAATAGTTCTATCCATTTCACAGTTTTCATCAGCAATTTCCATGCTTACCTGTTTACCTAGCTCTGATGAAACTTGCCGCACAATACGTTTTAAGCGAGATAACAAACCAGTGACTTTTGTCATTCGTGTGCTAATCAAACCCTCCTGTACACTTTTAAACGTGCACTCCTGTTCAACACTCCGCTGCTCCGCACTCTTCAAACCCATTTCCAGTGTTTCTGTCAGGCTCATCAAGTCTTCCAAGCTTTCTGCCAAGGAACGCGATTGCTGTTGCAGCTCGGTATATTCATCCATTTCTAAGGGATCAAAACTTCCCTTCAGTTTAGGCAAAGATGATATAGGCCCCCCTGCATGGATAGCGGAATCCGCTTCCAATTCAAGGTTTCGGATTTGCTCCTTTAGACGATTACTCGTACGCCTTAACTCAGCTATTGTTTTACCACTTTTTTCATATTGCGCAACCAGACGAATATTCTGATACCCCCACTCATTAGTCGAGGTGATCAGTTGGTTAATCAGCTCGGTCGGTACGCGAATGGATGAAAGATTCCCTTTATCCTCATCAATAGCTGTCGATTGAATAGGTGAGATCACTGACTGCACACTTACAGCGTTCAGCTCTTTAGCATGAACTCTCAGGACTTGTTCTAACTCACTCGCGCCTTGAGCTGAGTCTTCAAAATCTGGGAGCTTATAAGCCGACTCAGTTTGAACTAAGGCTGTATCGACGCTCTTTTCTTTAGCCTCAACTATTAATGCTGGCTGTATTGGTTTTTTAGGTTTAACAAGATCACTATTCTCTGATGTTTTATTTTCTGGCTTTGAGCTATTTTTCGGCTCAGGGTTATTGATTTGCTCAGGGTTGTTTACTTGCTCAGGGCTGTTTACTTGCTCAGGGCTGTTCACTGGTTCTTGCCCAGACAGTGAATGTAATTCATCAATCAATTGATTTTCGGACTGAACCACTTGACCCGCTGATGCAGTTTCATACATTTTGTACAAGGTGTCACTGACATGTTGGAGCTTTTCTAGCAAACTGCTATCAGCGGAAACCTTGTTACTAGCCACAAGATTTAATAACGATTCTCCTGTATGACTCAAGTCACCAATCGCAAGTAAACCCGTCATTCGAGCGCCACCTTTTATGGTATGTAGTTGACGTTCAGCATCAGTAATTGCTTCAGAGTCTTGCGGATTTTCAACCAGCTTTTGGGTACTTTCGTCAAATGCCTCAACTAGTTCAGATAACTCTTCAAGATAGATAGCTACCATTGGATCTATAGGGCTGCTTTCCTCTGTTTGAGTAGTTACTTCTTCGTTAGAATCATTAGCTGTATTAACGTCACCAACTTCATTAGAGCCATCAGCTTCATTAGAGCCATCAGCTTCATTAAAGTCATCGACTATGTTCCCTAAACCTTCAATTTCATTAGCGGCCTGAAGTATGTTTTTGTCCACTTCTTTGACTTCATCCGCTGTAGATACCTGTTGCAGATCATTTATCAGAGCTGTGGCGGGTTCAATTTCTTTACCACTGGACGCAATCTCAAACATGCGAAACAGTTCATCACAAACAAGCTGCAATTTTTCTAGTAAACCCGCATCCACAGATACTTTTTTATTAGCCACCAAGTTCAGCAATGATTCGCCTGCATGGCTTAAATCACCAATCGCCATCAAGCCTGTCATTCTGGCACCACCTTTTATGGTATGCAGTTGACGTTCGGCATGAGCAATTGTTTCTACATCCTGTGGGTTTTCAAGTAGCTTCTGAGTACTTTCATCAAAAGCCTCAATCAGTTCTGACAACTCCTCAAGATAAATAGCAACAATCGGGTCTAGTTCAACCGGAATATCCTCTATCCCTGAGGCCCGGGTTTCTTCTGCTCTTTGTATCTTCTGTGTTGAAGTTACTCCTTCTGTTGAAACTCCTTCTGTTGAAACTCCTTGAGTATTTTGGTTTTCAATTTCCTTCTGTACATCATGAACAACATTATTTAATCCGCCAGAATCAATTCCATTTTCCTCTGGCGGTTGAGCTTTTTTAATGCGTGATTCCCCTCTACAACATCCTTAATTTGTTGCTCAATACCCTCATGTAACGTACATAATTCATGTAATTCACCAATACTGTCATATCCCGACCGTAAACTTGTCAGGTGTTCTGCATTATTACGAAGCGCAACAACAGAAACCTCTAGTGAAGCCAAAGCTTCTGCCAGCTTGTTCATTTGTTCGGGTTCTGGCGAACCGCTATCCTCCTCTGTATATTTCTCCAGATAGGATATAGCCCCTTCGGTTAGTGGATAGGTTTCCTCAAGCCCTAGAAACTTTAACGTATTGTCAACCGTATGCATACATTCTCGTGCGGATACAAAATGATCTATTTGTTGATCTTGGGCATACTCATTGAGGTTTTCTACTGCAATTGAAAGCTTACTCTCAACAACCTGCAATACTTTTTTCCTAGCGCTATAGTCTGAAACTTGATACTGGCCATCATCACCAAAGAGCTTGTGAGTAACGTCTTCCCCCGTCTCCGCATATTCTTCAAGAATATCTTTAACTCGTAACCATTCTGTTGCAATTTCAAGGCGTCGATCCTGCTTGAAATTATGTGGGTTCTTTTTAAAAATTTTGAACTCATCAACCTGTTTATCAATAATAGTGGCCAATCTTCCCAACCCTAACATGCCCAAAGTGGTTGCTGTTTTCCGGCTTTTATCAATGATTAGCTGAATAATACCTTCGTCAGGGTTCAACTCCATCGACTGAAAGCCTTCCATGATGCTATCAATGTCTTCGTTCACACCAGTAGATACAGAGCGCCATAATTGTTGGCCAGGAGACG
>CAZDMX010000208.1:0-4786 GCA_964506085.1 uncultured Thiothrix sp.
GCGTTATCAGCTGCCAAGCAAGCTGTACGAAATGGGCAAGTAGATCAAGCTAAAACCGAACTACAATGGGCAATAGACAACGCTTCTGATGTATTAGTCCAACAAGTTGCCCGCTTGCGTCTCATCCGTCTGGAAATCAGCACAAAGAACTTTGACTCGGCTAAGACACTATTGGCACAAACCTTTAGCCCTGCTTATTCTTCACTGATTGAAGAATTAAAAGGAGATTTATACTTTGCAAAGGATGAGCTTAATGAGGCCGCACAAGCTTATCAACAAGCCATTCAGCTTTCAGACAATAATCCATCAAAATATTTACAAATGAAACTAGACAATCTGGGCGGCCTTATTAATAACAAGCCTAATGAAGGAGCATAGCCCAAGTGCACCCCTATTTATCAAGTAAAAGTGTCTTTCTCATCACCAGAGGCATAAGCTACATTCTCACTTTTTCAGTACTTAGTGGATGTAGCCTACTGCCTAGTCAGCTAGCATCGCCTGCACAACAAATTTATCCTGGCCAGCAAGCTTCTGAAGTAGTCCCCAAAGAACTCAGCCCTTTATCTGATAAGAATAAGATTACCCCTAAATTACTGTGGCAGAGAAAACTAGATATTCGTCATAATGAGCGCGTTGAAATCCACCCTCAAATAATGGGTGATGCTATCGTTGTAGCTGATAAAAATAGCGTCAGTTCCTGGAATAGGAAAACAGGCCAACTCCTCTGGAAAGAGTTACTGGGTGAAACGATAACGGGTGGACTAAATTCTTCGAATGATACTATTTTTGTGGGTACTGAAAATGGTAGTGCTTTAGCACTAGACTCGAAAACGGGAAAAACACGCTGGATCACCCTACTCCACCAACCGATTGTTTCTATTTCATCCGTAAAAGAAGACAAGGTTGTCTTTCGCACACTGAATGGAAAGATACATGCACTGTCTGCCATTAATGGCGAGCGCCTCTGGCAACAAACCCAGCAAACTCCTGCCCTATCGCTACAAGGAGCAAGTACACCTATACTTGCTGGCCCCTTTGTTATAACTGGTTTTGATAACGGCTCTGTTGTTGCTTATGAATTAAAGTCTGGAAAAGAAATATGGTCTACTAAATTAGGCTTTGAAAGTAGTCTTACTGAGCTTTCTCGTCTTATCGATATTGATGCCGAAATGAAAGTAATTGGAACTGCACTATTTGCTGTTAGCTACCAGGGTGTTATAGCTGGCATTGACATGCGCAAGGGGAAAATAGGCTGGAAACGTAAGCTATCCAGTTACACAGGTATTGACGCGAATGAAACGGAATTATTCGTTAGTGACAACGAAGGACAAATCTGGAAACTAAACTCGCTCACTGGCGAACCCATTTGGAAAAATGATGATTTACTGCGCAGAGCACCCACAGCTCCTGCTATTGTTGGGGCCGCGCTCGTGGTTGTCGGCGATAGTGAAGGTTATCTGCACTTATATAACCGAAAGTCAGGAAAAATAGTGGGCCGCATACGTGGCGACAGCAGTGGTTATACCGTTGCACCCGTTGTAAATGGAAATACTATTTACACACTAGGAAATAGTGGATTGCTAAGCACCTACTCTCTGTAAAGGCCCTGTAAGCAGCTATATTGAACCTAAAAAACGCAGTTGAAACTACTGCTTTTTTTAGGTTGAAGGAGCACTAATCGCGTGTAGTATTTCCTGATTGATACTCGCTATGACTTTTGCAGGCTCATCAGCCTGTATAATCGGCCTACCCACGACTAAATAACTTGCTCCCGCTCGAATAGCATCTGCCGGAGTCATGACTCTACTTTGGTCTCCTTGAACACTATTTGCAGGCCTAATACCCGGCGTAATTAGCTGGAATTCACTACCAAAGCTCTTGTTTAACAGTGTAGCCTCTTGAGCAGAACACACAACTCCATCCAACCCACATCTATTTGCCATATCAGCAAGCCTTAATACCTGATCTTGTGGTGGCACATCAATGCCAATCCCTGCAAGCTGCTGACTATCCATTGAAGTTAAAATGGTCACTGCAATCAAGATAGGTGGATTCTTTACCGCTAGAGTTGCATTAACAGCCTCGGTAAGCATTTTTTCGCCTCCCAGAGCATGAACATTCATCATCCACACTCCCAGTTTACTGGCAGCCTTGCAAGCAGAAGCTACTGTATTCGGAATATCATGGAATTTTAAATCTAAAAAGACATCAAAGCCCAGATCCACCAGCTTTCCTACAAAGCTTGGACCCTCTGCAACAAATAACTCGAACCCAACCTTAAGCCTACAACTGTCAGGAGAAAGGCCTTTCACAAAACCAAGTGCATGCTCGGCTGTCGGAAAATCTAGCGCTACAATCAAACGTTTTGTTGGGGTATCACTAGTCATCCTAAAAATCCTTGGAATTTAGGATCATCCTAAAAAACTCAGTTGAAACGTAGCGAGAATGACTAGAGTGCTGAAGATAAGGGAATTTCTGTAAAATTTTGGCTTTATTCGTAGTCACTCTACGGGTGAAGTCAACATTTCCCAGAAAACCTTTAGATTCAGTGCTATAGGCATTCGCAGTAGTTTCAACTGCGTTTTTTAGGATCATGCTACGGTATCCCAATGGTGGCATGCAGGGCATCGCCACAGAAAATCATTCATCTTGTAACCACAATGACGACACTGAAAGGCTGTCTGGTTTTTAATATATTGCTCTAATACCTGTTCCAGCAAATCATAACGGTCTATGGTTACTGCTGCGTGTTCCGGAGCTATCTTCCAAAGTCTTACAAGCCCCAATAAAGCCCTTACACTGGAGTATTTTTTAACTTCCTTAGCCAGTATCTCTATGGCTTCATCAGACCCATAACGAAGATTTAGCTCAACTAAATACTCCAGAACCTTAACATCTTTGTTTTTGGCTAATAGTTTGCGTAGAAAATCATGCAGCAGACTGATGTCTCCAGTTTCTTTGGTTGTTTCAATCAACCTATCATCAAGCAAACCAATCAACCGGGGATCCTTACTAATCGCTTTTTGGTATTTTTTTAATGCATTGACCGGATTATTTCTTCGATGCTCCAAATCACCTTGCAAGACCAACACTCTATTTGATTGCTTGTGCGACTTAAGTGCATCTTGAATATACTCCTCAACCAAATGAATATTTCCAGCATCAAATTCTTGAGCAGCTAACTCACAATAATAATGAGCAATAATTCTACTATGATCTGTTCCTGTATGTTTTTCCGCACATAACGATACTTCTATAGCTTTATCCCAGTCTTGCAGTTGCTCATAAATACTTCTCAGTGTGCCACAGGCCTGTACATCCCCTTGGCTATTTTTGATCAGCTCCTGGAAAACACCCTCCGCCCTATCCAGCATGCCCGCCGCGAAGAAGTCCTCACCATAGGCTAGCATTGCAGCAACTTTCTGCTCTTTGCCAAGACCTGGTCGTCCAATAAGGTTCTGATGCACTCTTAAGGCACGATCCACCTCTCCTCTATTGCGGAACATATTGCCCAGTAATAAATAGGTTTCAGCCGTATATTCATCTATCTCTGGATGAGATAAAAAGACTTCTAGTGCCTTGTCAGGCTGTTCACTTAATAGAAAATTAATACCTTTAACAAGGTTGTCAGATAATTGACGCTTTTGAGATTGTGCTTTTTTATAGCGTTTCTTTGCAGTTAGCCAACCAGACAGAAAAGCTAACGGTAAGAGTAGGAAGAGGAGTTCTCGCATAGCGCCATGATAAATGAATTCTCTATGGAGAGCTATACCTCACTGCTGCTTCTAATCAGGGAAAAGATTTAATCCCTTTGAATGAATCCCTACGACCACCGAATGATTCGAATGAGAATGGGTGGTCGCAAGGTATGTATCAGCTACATTTGGATTTCGTATTTACTTTTTGAGCCATTAACTCTTTCACGAAGTTCTTTACCCGGTTTGAAATGAGGTACATATTTTGCTGATAGCTCAACAGATTCACCTGTTTTTGGATTACGGCCTTTTCTACCGCCACGGTAATGCAAGCTAAAACTTCCAAAACCTCTCACTTCAATCCTGTTTCCGTTAGACAAAGAATCGCTCATTCTTTCTAACATTATTTTAACTGACCATTCAACATCTTTACTACTTAAATGGCTTTGTTTCCTTGCCAATAAATCTATGATTTCCGATTTAGTCATTCTACCGCTCCCAGTGCATAACAATTATACAGTTTACTCTTGCGTCGCTAATAAATATAGCCTTATCTTATTAGTTTATAGGCTATTTTTTGAAAAAAATCAGCAATTAAGTAAATTCAATAACGAACCACATCAAATAGCAAGCATTAGAACAATAGAATGCTTAAATTGAATACATCCAACTATCCCATGAAACAATTATTCAGTTAAGACAGAACTGAATCTGGAGCTGAAGTTAAGATTGTGGTGTACACGCTAATTGAAAAATAAACTACGCAACATATAGGTATTTAGACACCTATCAGACCAACTTATCACATTCATTGCGAATGTGAAACCCTTCCTCAAGTAAAATCAAGAGGAAGGGAGGGGTATTTCAGTCTATTTCTCGAAAAACACCATATTGAGCAAAAGTTACGCACATAATGGTGTTTCGCCCGTACAGACCAACTGCAAATTAATCGTTCATTTGCTCTTTAAAGATATCACCCAGAGAGGTGGTAGCTTGAGTGTCATCAGATTTACTGTACTCACGTACTGCCTGATTATGCTCATCATACTCTTTAGACTTGATAGAAAGGTTAATAGCGTGTGTCTTACGAT
>CAZDMX010000209.1:0-4784 GCA_964506085.1 uncultured Thiothrix sp.
GATATTCGCAGTAGTTTCAACTGAGTTTTTTAGGATAATAGGGGTATTCTGCTACCCAGGTGTGAACATATACCGAAAAGCACTAGTGAGATTTGATAGCATCAAACATGCTCTCGCTAAAATTTATGCCTCATGCCTATTGAGATACCCTCTACTTCTCCATTTCCGTCTGTAGTAAATCTCTCATCGTGACCTGCTCCACCTATGCCTCCGAGGTTTTCGGTTCTCGCATATTGGGCGTAGACCTGAGTTTTTTGACCTAGGGAATAATCATAACCTATGGCAAGGAGTTCACCCTCTTTGCCAGTTTGATTTCGTGTGTAGTATTGAGCTTTGATTAGCCCAGATGCTGATACTTTATGTGAGCCGCCGATTCCGTATACGCTGGCATTGCCAAGATCACCGTTATTTTCGTCCTGATAAAAGCCTACTATTTTGCTATTACCGAATTTATAGGCTCCCATAAGACGAAATGCATCTTCATCTTTTGTCGTATCACTTGCACGAATCTCGTATGCAGCACCTAGGGTTAGTTTCTCTTTTTCATAAAGACTATTGATACTTAAAGAGTTATTCTTATCATCACTCCGATCAACGACATAGGTTCCGAGGACTTTTAAACCATCTACATGTGATAGTTGATAGCCTATCATGCTGTTGAGACGTGCATCCCAGTCAACGTCTTGCCGTGTAATATTACGGTTTTGACCGAGTTGTGATCTCCAAAACAGGTCAGCTTTACGGCCTATTATTTTTAATGCGGTATCGTAACGACCAATAAAAATAGTACCTAAATTTCCTGACAGGCCCACTATTTGATTGCGATCTCTTAGCGCTATGCCCGTTATGCCTTGGTCATTGTTGCCGCCACCCGTGTTCATTTCCCACTCTGCCTGAAAAATGGCTTTGAGTTGATCGTTTATATCGGTCAAACCTTTGATGCCTATCCGCGATGAATTGCTAGAAATAGTAGTTTCTTTACTAGAACTAGCACCATTGATCAAATCTACCGAAGCGTGAAGCTGTCCATATAAGGTTGTATCTGCATAAACGGATGATCCGAGTGTGATCAGAATTGCCGAAGCCAGCACTTTTTTCATTATAAGCATGTTCCTTTCGATAATGTATCAACTGATCACGTGTCACTGAAAATGTGCCAACTAAGATAATGTGCCAACTAAGTAATGTGCAACTGTATTTCGACGACGCTTATTTTTTGGTAAGCACTTTGTTGATAGCTTGTAAATCTTTTACTGACAAAGTTCCTGTTGCCTGTTTGAGTATTAGCTTATTTAGCAAATAGTCATAACGTGCCGTTGAATAATCACGATTGGCACGGAATGTTTCTCTTAATGAAAGCAATACATCAACTGCTGTACGTGTTCCTACTTCAAAACCTGCCTGTGTCGCTTTCGCTGCGGTACGTGTAGATACTAGTGCTTGCTTGAGGGCTTTTACTTGAGATATACCCGAAATAACAGAAAGGTAGGCAGAACGAGCTTGCTGTACTACTTGTCTTTTCCGTAATTCTAGTTGATGTTGTGCCTGATGGAGTGAGTGTCTTGACTGACGAATACGTGACGGTATAGCGCCGCCTGTATATAAAGGCACACTTAACTGCACGCCTATTGCTGCATCGTATTGCTCTGTATCAATATCAACTCTATTCAGGTTGCCTCTTTGCTGGGCAAAAAGATCAACCTTTGGGCTTTTTGCTGCACGTTGCTTGTCCACTTCACTTTGCGCAGCTGCTACTGCAAATTTGAGTGCTTTAACCTCTTTGCTATTCTCTAGTGCCTGTTTTTCCCAAGCATTGGGGTTGTTAGGGTTAGGTGGGGTCAATGCCGTATTAAGTGGTGCACTAGCCAGCGTTTTATAATACCGACTGGTAATGACTTTTAGTTGCTCTTTTGCCAAATCAAGACGTTCGTTGGCTAGTACTTCCTGCGAGGTCGCAGTATCAAAACGAGCTTGTGCTTCTTTTACATCGGTAATCGGTGAACGCCCGGCTTCAAAGTAGGCATTAACTTGTGCGAGTTGACGACCTATCGCTTCTTTTTCTGATTTTGCGAATTCCAGATTATCCTTTGCCTTTAAATAATCGAAATAGGCACTAGCCACTCTAATAATCAGGTTTTGACGCTCTGCTTCTAAAAAAGCATGCGATTGTCCCACTATGGCATTAGCCTGCTCTACTTGTGCATGTAGTTCTTTATGATACAAAGCTTTGCTAACGGACAAGTTATAACCTGCATTAAAGAAATCAGAATTACCATTATTGGAAAAACTATTTTTTTGATGTTGTAGATTGTAACTGGTAGAAGCCGATAGATTCACTTGTGGCTTAAGAGCAGAAAGTGCTTGTGGCTTGTTTTCCATGGTTGCCAGATAATCAGCTTCTGCCGCTTTCAGCAGGGGATCTGTCTGTAAGGCGTGTTGATAAACCTGATACAGGTTTTCAGCTTGTACTAGCTGACTGGTAGTTGCGATGCTCGCAAGACTTAAACCAATAAAAAAAGTTTTTAGCATTTTTGACGAAGTGTACATGAGATACTCAATTTAATATTAGATTTTACTAATATACTATTGTTTCCGTTACCCTGGCAAGTCTGAATTCAATCAGTTATCTCTATCACAGGTAAATTATAGGACAAAGTCTTGAACTTTAGTTATTCCTTTTAAGGGTTTTAGTACCGTTTCAAATAAACTTGTTCTGGTAAATTCTGTCTCACCAGTCCTAGTCACTAAAGTGGCATGCATCGCCGGTTCAGAACCCACTACCATAAACAACCGTCCCTCAGGTTTTAGCAGCTGCTCAAAGTGAGTGGTATATTCGGGAACTGAACCTGTCACGGCAATAGCATCAAATTTTTGCCGAGTGGGTGATGTAGTGTCCAGCTCGGTAAAGGCTTCTTTAACTTCAAGCGTGACGTTATTAATATGGTTATCTAGTAAGCGTTGATGCGCTATATCAAGAAACTCCTGATGGATATCAACACTATATACATCCTTTCCCAGATGAGCAAGACAAGCTGTAACGTATCCTGAACCTGTTCCTATTTCCAAACAACTATCATCTACACCAATGGCAAGCTCCTGCAACATGCGCCCTTCTACACGTGGGTGCATCATGTTTTCACCATGAGCTAACGGAATTTCAATATCAGCATAAGCCAGGCGAATTTGTGAAGGTTTTACGAATTTCTCTCTTGGAACTCTGCGCATGATATCCAGCACGGTTTGATCCAGTACTTCCCATGGACGTACTTGTTGTTCAATCATATTAAAGCGTGCTTGTTCCATATCCATATTTCATCTCGACTTGGTTATTGATTTATAGGAACTTCTATAACAGAGGTTTCCTATAGCTGGCAGCGATCCATACATTACGAATAATCCATCTTTTATGCAAGTTTACATAGGTCTTATTTTGCTCCTAATATACTCTGTAGTATCTAGATATTTCCAAATAAAACATTAAAGTCATATGCATGTCAGGTTCTTCGTATATAAAGTCTCTCAAGACAGGACAAATCAATAATCCTCCTCTACAATGAAAATCTATGCTTTAATGGAGGGCTGAGTTGCACATATATCAAACAGTACTCACCATCGGTACTCAAAAAGTGCACTCCCTTAATTTGTTACTCAAATCTTAACGGGGAAGATAGATGAAGTATTTTCAGAATATATTAGTTGCCCTTGATTACCAAGCCACTGAACAAGCAGAAATTGATCATGCTCTTATCTTGGCTAAAAGCCATCAATCCAAAATTACCTTTATTTCCGTCATACTGCCCTTGCCCAAAGATGCACATCTTGAAATTTCGGCAATGTCCCCCGAAGAACGTCTACAGAAAAAAATATCTACACGGGTAAGTGAACTGGAAAGTGTGGCTGAATGTATTAAATCACACGGCATTGAGGTCGAAGTTATTGCTGTATCCGGCACTCCCAGCGATGAGATCATAAAACAAGTGCTGCGTAATAATCATGATTTACTGATGCTAAGTGAGCGAGAAAACTCTTCTATAAAGAACAAGCTCATTGGCGGAACAGCAAGACAACTTTTACGTAAGTGTCCTTGCCCTGTCTTGGCTGTACACCCTAATCATTCTGGAGAATATGGTAATATCATGGCAACCATTGATGTATCTGAGCACAGGGATCACAACAACACTCAATTGAATGAAGATATTGTCTATGCTGCTCAAGCAGTAGCTGAAGCAGATCATGGGGAGCTTTCATTACTAAACATCCCTCCAAGTGAGGATGCTATTCCCGCCCATATGGAAAGAATCCAAGGCTGTTTGGATGGCAAACACATTTCCATTGACGACAAAAATATATTCTTTGAAACAGGAGACCCCTCTGCTGTGATTATAGAAACATCCAAGTCCCATAAAATAGATTTATTGGTAATGGGCATGCTGTCTCGCTCTGGGATCAAAGGGTTTTTTATTGGGAATGTGGTTGAGAAAATCATGGATAGTGTGGAATGCTCAATTCTGACTATTAAGCCTCAAGAATTTGTCTCGCCTGTTACTCTTGACAGCTAAAGGCTTTTGACAGCTAAAGGCTTTTATAACTTTAAGGGTTCCTCTATTAATTATAATTTTCGTTCGAGTCCAAGTATGATTATTTTTAAATAATAAAATTAATTTAGTACAAGCTGAAGCCATTGCGGATATGATTGATGCATCATCCAAACAGGCTGTGCTATCAGCGGTGCGTTCTCTGCAGGGTGAGTTTTCAAACGTTATTGATACGCTTATTGAGAAACT
>CAZDMX010000210.1:0-3962 GCA_964506085.1 uncultured Thiothrix sp.
TTAGATTCAGTGCTATAGGCATTCGCAGTAGTTTCAACTGCGTTTTTTAGGTTCAATGCCAGAGATCCCACTTGTTGACCTATAAATATACCCAAGCCTACTAAAATCATGATGTGGGAAGGGGTTAAAAAGGATGCTGGAGACCTTGTATAAAGAATTGATTCACGGTTGTTTTTTGAGAGAGGTTTTTGGTGTTTATTAGATGGGTTATGGAATAGGAAGAGCTACTTATTCTTCGTCTTCATCTATACTCTCACCGTACATAATGAGTGAATGGTCAACTAGTTTAAAGCCATGTTCTTTGGCAATGGAACGTTGTCTAGATTCAATGATCTCATCATGGAACTCAACAATTCGCCCTGTTTTTACATCCACTATGTGATCATGATGCTCACCACTGTTTATTTCAAAAACAGATTGCCCACTTTCAAATTGGTGACGTATTACCAGCCCAGCAGATTCAAACTGGGTTAGCACACGGTATACCGTTGCAAGTCCGATACCTGAAGACTCTTCAAGGAAGATTTGATAAATACTTTCAGCACTAAAGTGGCGCTTTGAAGAAGTTTCCATTAGCTCAAGAATTCTCATCCGGGGTTGAGTAATTTTCAAACCTGCTTTTTTTAGGTCTTTCTGATCCATAAGTGGTTAGCTATAGCAATTTTTAGAGTATTAAAGGGTGGTATCCCAACATTATACCTTAAAGAGATTGATAAACATTAATATTATTCAGGCAAACTTTTCATTTACCAATAGTTGCTGTATTCTCCACTCCAAGTCGGGGCGTAGCGCAGTCTGGTAGCGCACCACACTGGGGGTGTGGTGGTCGCAAGTTCGAATCTTGCCGTCCCGACCATTTCAAAATACCACGGCATTAAATTTCCACTCTAAAACCCTATTAATTAAGCCTTTACAGTCAACCTTAAATGACAAGGTATTTAATAAAATACTGGTATATTCAATATAGAAGCTGGTATAAATGCTGGTATTTATTCAAAGCAAATCACCATACCAGCAATTATGAGACATGAAAGCAATAAACTAAGAATAAGGAATGTAAGGGCGCGAAACCTAAAGATAAGCTGTACAGGCTTAGGGATGGGGGAGGTCTGTCACTTGATATTCTCACATCAGGTTCAAAAGTCTGGCGGTACAATTACCGTATTCATGGTAAACAAAAAACATTCACTATTGGAAAATACTCTGATACCAGCTTGGCTGATGCGCGAGAGCAACGGAACGCGGCTAAAAAACTGGTAAGTCTTGGTCTTGATCCTTCACAGCAGAAGATAATAGAGAAGCGACAAATTAACGAAAACTCTTTTCAGGCCATTGCTGAAACTTATCTTGAACAACAAAAAACAGAATGGACTAAGGGCTATCACACAAAATACAAAAGCTATTTAGAGAGAGATGTATACCCAATTATAGGGAGTAGGGCGGTGGCTGAAATTAAAGCGCCTGAGATTATTACTATCATATCCGCTGTTGCTGGCCGTGGCGCGATAGACGCGGCTAAACGTGTGAAAGGATTTGTTCAACAGATTTTTGATTATGCATTAACTCAAAATAAATGTGAGAGAAACCCCGTCAAAGACTTGAACCTTAAAATGTTGCTACCCCAAACAATAAGAAAACACTATTCAGCTATAACCGATCCTGTAGAACTGGGAAAGCTTTTACGTGCAATAGATGAATATGAGGGCGGTATCGTGGTAAAGAGTGCTTTACAGCTTGCCCCTTATGTTATGGCGCGACCTAGTGAGATTTGTAACGCTGAATGGACAGAGATTGACTTTGATACAGCGACTTGGTTTTTTTGAAGTTGTTCGTTTTTTAGATTCATTGGAAAATATCACAGTATTTAATGAATCTGAATCAGTTGTGGTTTTGATTACATATGTCAGGAGCTTATCAGACGGGGTTGTTTATGCTGTTGGATTGTCGCTTGAGATTCCTGTTGGTATGCCGCCACAACCTAAAATACCTGCAAGAATGTTGTGTATAGATGATCAAGATGAAGGCAAGTTATTCAGGCTGATTGAAAAGGAAGGTGTTGAC
This sequence comes from uncultured Thiothrix sp., assembly GCA_964506085.1. Classification (GTDB taxonomy): domain Bacteria; phylum Pseudomonadota; class Gammaproteobacteria; order Thiotrichales; family Thiotrichaceae; genus HyVt-477. The sequence goes on from CAZDMX010000210.1 coordinate 2,062, forward strand.
GAAAGCATTGTTCAGTACACGGGAAATACCGAGGAAAATAGCCCTGATAGAGTTAATCAGAACGAAACTATTATAAAAGATAAAGATTTTTTTGATAGTTTGAAGAATAAACAAAAACAACAAGTGAGGCTAATAGAAAGAATAGTAGGATATATCGAACGAGATAAGACTGATGAATGGTATAACGCGAAAATAGAAACAACGTTTAAAAAATATATTCATGAGTGCTGTAATAATGAAAGTAGCGGATTAATAACAGACGTTTTTAGCAGCTTTAATAAACCTTGGCAGAATGCAATTAAGTCAGGCGTAGTTCCTTTGTACATGCAAAACAACAGAAAGCCACCAAATTTACACACTGTGTAAAAAAGATAAAAATAATAAACTACCATAAGGCATTGAAATATATAATCTAAATATTTAGTGGCATGGGTTGGCTCGCTGACTGTGTAAATCTCATATTAGTTATTTTTAATAACTAGTAAATGAGGTTTGCCTTCGGGTTCGTGGAAATGCCGCTAGTATCAATGGCATTAATCAGTCGCAATTTTTGCTCATTAGACAGCCCTTTTGAGATATCTAATAATGGATGGCTTCTATCTGTCTTAATGTCGGTTATATCGGCAGCAGTCAATACATGATCACGTATTTCTATCCAAGCCCAATAGACCTCCAGTTTCGCGAAGCTTAACGGTATCTCCTGCGCTCAACTTCCCATCGCCATTGCTGTCAAGAGCTACACCCGTATATTTTATTGTGATTCCATCAGACAGATTGGGTGGTGGAATTCGGTCAAAACGTGAACCAACGGCTGCTTGTTGTTTGTCGGTCAGGTCAAGTTTTCTGGGTTCGGGGTTCAGAATATAAGATTCACCGGCAGTATAACGATCTAACTGCGCTTGAGTCAGGGCTCGAGCGCTCAGTTCATTTCGACCTCCACTCTCACTGAAGCGACGAACTACAATCCTGTCACCCACTGAGAGTAAACCGTTTTTATCATTATCAATGACTCGATCTAAAAACGGTGCGTTACCCGCATAGGACACATTTTGTGGGAATATGGCACGGCTTAAGCGCGCTTTTTGCTTGTCTGAAAGTCCGTTTGAAATATCAAGTAAAGGATCATCTTTGATGAGATTCTTAGCAATACCACTGATGTCGTCAGCGGTTAATACATGATCCGTTATGACATCAATTCCGGGCGCCAAGGTCAAATAGCCATTTCTACGTTAACCTGGGGAGATTCGCTTTATTTTCTGTAAACACAGCTTTTGCATCTGCAAGGTCTTTTCCTGATATGGCGTTTACATCTGTCTGGGTGAGGGTGATGTCTCTAATATGGCCACCCGTAACGCCTCCTGATATAGAAACTACATCACCCGCACTTAGCTTTTTATCGCCATCTTTATCAAGTACTGAAAAGTTTTGCTCACCAAAAATACTAAAATGGTTTTGTATGTCTTTTTTCTGATTCGCACTTAAATCAAGAGTGTCATTAATAGGAGGCGTAGGAGTAGGTTCTTCCGGTGGTTTTGGGTCAGGTTGATTTTGATCTTGAAGCTGTTGAAGTAGTCGTAAAATCAACCGCAATATAAGTAATAATGATGATGAATTTTGGAAGCTTGAGCTTTTTTGCTGTGAAAAACTAGAGCCTTGATCATCCGATCGAGGGAAGCTAGATGACCTAGTCTGATTCCGTGTTTGACCACGCTGGCTTTCTAATCTTTTACTGGATAGGTTTACAACATTCGTATTGTTAATCACTTCAGCTCTCCGTAGCTCTAAAGGCTTTTCTAATCAAAATAGGCAAGATTAATAAGAACATCTGAGCAAGTTGAGATGGCTTAATCAGAGACTCTTCAAAAATATACTGGACTATAAGATGCCCACTTATTTATTGC
>CAZDMX010000210.1:3995-4767 GCA_964506085.1 uncultured Thiothrix sp.
ATCGGATTTTTTAGGTTTAATAAGGTTTAGTTCCGATACTGGCTAGTGTTTGCTGGAATGAAGACTACAATAGAGAGCTATGCCAGCTCTATCCAAGACACAGAAATATCACCAAGCTCGCTTATCGCGGGATGCTCGTTTTGATGGAACCTTTTTTGTCGCCGTCAAAACTACAGGTATTTATTGCCGCCCGATATGTCCAGCAAGAACACCCAAAGAAGAAAATATTGAATACTTTAGTCATGCCCATCAAGCGACACAAGCGGGATATCGACCGTGCTTACGTTGTCGCCCAGATAGCGCACCGGGTTCTCCGGTGTGGAAAGGGGTAGACACAACATTGGAGCGAGCCAAGCGGCTGATTGATAATGGCGCATTAGAGCAAGGGAATTTATTAGAGTTAGCTGCTCGGCTGGGAATAAGCGATCGCTACTTACGCAAACTATTTGATCGACATCTTGGCATTTCGCCCAAGTCTTATGCTTTATTTAGGCAGTGTGAATTTGCCAAAAACTTACTGCATCAAACCAGTCTATCCATTACCGATATTGCCTTTGCATCTGGTTTCAATAGTATCCGGCGTTTTAATGATTGTTTTAAAAAACAGCTCCTAATGAACCCTTCGCAGGTCAGAAAGCAACAATCTGCAACAAGTAACACCCTTGAACTCAAACTGTACTTTCGTCCTCCTTATAACTGGCAGCAGGTATATGGTTTATTGTCTTATCGCATTATTGAAGGCATGGAGTGGGCGCAGAAAGACAATCGTAAT
>CAZDMX010000211.1:0-4761 GCA_964506085.1 uncultured Thiothrix sp.
CTGACGGCAAAGACGGAGCTGACGGCAAAGACGGAGCTGACGGCAAAGACGGAGCTGACGGCAAAGACGGAGCAACCGGAGCAACTGGCCCTCAAGGTCCTGCTGGTAAAGACGGTGGCGGTGGAATGCCAGGCATGGTGAACCCAGGCCAAACCTATCAAGTAACTGGTCAGAAAAATGATGGTACTTCTTTTACTGGTAACTTCAAGTGGGATGGCGGAAACGATGCCAAACTATGGACCAGCAAAGGCGACATCAGTTTCTGGGGTGTCAAGAAGGAAGCAGATGGTACATTGACTGCTAGATCAGGTAGTGGTCAATTTGGCAACTGGTATGGTCGCTTGGAAGATGCACCTAACGATGGTGACAGAAATGTGCTGGAAATAGGCACGGTGAACGCTGATGGAACATTGAACCTTAATGTTGATTTGGCAAAAGGTATGACTCTAAGCGGAAAGTTACGTTAGTCAAAGCCTAGTAGTTTCAACCCAATTGGGTTGAGGCTGCGTAAGTAAGTGAATCCCCATAATGTTATTTTGTTATGGGGATTTTTTATTTTTAAATAACCGTCCATCTCAGATATTAGAAATTAGATAGGTGGTGGAATACAATAATTTTCTTGGAAAAAACTGTTTCGCAGAGACTATATAGCAACTGGTTTCAGCAGCTGACTGTTTTTTACCAAGATTATTACTGGTATAACAATGATAAGGGCGCGTTTATTAATTTCGGACTTAATGTGCTGATCACACGAAGTAATAGAAGTGACAATTACTAATTATAAAGCATTAATCACTAATGACATTACGATTATCAAATCATACGCAATTGCAGTTCCCAAAGATAAGCAGTGAACTTATGCAGTGGAGAAATATATTGTCTACAAAAGAAGACAAGATTATTTTTTCATTAGGTGGTTCAGACGAAACCTTTTCGATATGCATTTATTCACATCGCTTTCGTTTGGATCATTATTCTTTAGGTGTGCTGGTTGAAATAGATGGTGTGCCAGCCTCAATTTGGTTGACATCCTGGCCCTTAAGTAAACGATTAAAGGGCTATTTGGGAGGAAAAAAGCTTAGCCAAATACCGGCTGACTTGCGTGCTGAATTATTGGAAACAGCATTAAAACCATTGCTATCAAAGATGATGCTACATACCAATACACAGATTCGCATACTAAATTTTCTAAATTTGAAGCCGTCAGAGGTAAATAAGTTTTCACTAGGCTTGACTATTCGTGATCATAAAAATGAACAAGAAATAAGAATGATTGTACTGATGCACAATAAACTCCTCCCCGTAGTACGTAGAATCTTGACCTACTGTCCTGATCAAAACAATACCTTTTGGTATCAACAAAAAACACCCCTGTGGTTACAAACTGGGACATTAGATTTGTCGATGGAAGACCTTAACCATCTAGACACATCGGATATTCTTATGATGGAGCCATCGGGGGTAGGGGCATCAGAGAGAAAAAGCCAAATACATTTACGCATGGGGTCTGGTGATTTTTTCCTTGCCACGCTTGATCATAACAACTCGAAGCAATTAACCATTGAATCCGGAATTCAAAAAATGTCTGAAGAAAATATAAATAATATTTCTAACGAAGGTAATGATGAGATTATTACTGCGATAGAAGATATCCCAGTACGCTTAACATTCGATTTAGGTGATTTGATTTTACCTTTTAAAGAAATAAAGTCATTAACACAAGGTTATCTTATTGATCTTAATACGCCTGTCACACAAGCTGTAACCATTCGTTCTTTAAATCGCATCATTGGAATGGGTGAGCTGGTTGATATCGATGGACATATGGGGGTGAGGATAGTGAAGCTCATGTCCCAAAAATCAGCGGAAGATTCTGTAGCAAAAAGCACGGAAAACAGTACGGAAAACAACAATGGATAGCTTTCCCAATCCCATCATTTTACTGGGTTTACTGGCACTTTTTGGGTTAGCCCCTTTTATCGCTGTATTGATAAGTTCGTTTGTAAAGATTGTCATTGTAATGCACATGATCAGAATGGCATTAGGGTTGCGACAAGCTCCTCCCAATCTAGCTATCAATGGAATCGCTATTATCCTTTCAATGTATATTATGGCGCCCGTAGGGATGGAGACATTTGATCGTTTTCAAGAGCATGACGTTGCTATCACTGATATTCAGAATCCTGGTCTAAAAGCAGCGGTAGCCGATAGTATTTTGCCTGTAAAAGAGTTTTTGAGTAGAAATTCTAGTGACAAAGAAAAGCAATTTTTTACTCATGCTACTAAGAAACTATGGCCGCCAAAATACTCTAAAGATGTAACGGAGGATCACCTGCTGGTTTTGGTTGCATCATTTTTGGTCAGTGAACTAACCTTGGCTTTTCAGATTGGTTTTCTGGTTTCTCTCCCTTTCATTGTCATTGATTTAATAGTCGCTAATATTTTGATATCAATGGGTATGATTATGGTCGCACCGATTATGATTTCTCTGCCCTTTAAAGTATTGCTATTTGTCTTGATTGATGGTTGGTCGAGGCTAACACATGGCTTAATTTTGAGTTACAACTAGTTGCGATTATTATTATGGGACATGAATTTATTATACATCAGGCAACACTGGCACTAGAGCTAATTTTATATTTATCCTTGCCTATCTTAATTGTCGCAACAGTCGTCGGACTGGTAGTCAGTTTGTTACAAGCGTTGACAAGTATTCAAGAACAAACCTTACCGCATGCCTTTAAGTTAGTTGCTATTATTGTCGCTATTTCCGTAACCGTTCGTTGGCTTGGGCCTGAGTTATATGAGTTTGCTGTTAACAACTTTACCCAATTTCCAAAGCTTGATTATAAATGAACCTGAGCGGAGAGGAACAGTTGTGGTTTTTCACACTGTTACTAACTGTACCTAGAATCTTAGGCGCTTTTCTTGCGATGCCGTTTTTAGGGAGCACTACTCTACCAGGGCTGGTAAGAAACGGAATTGTTATTGTGATTGCAGCATTCGCGGCTCCCATTACTCGTGATTATATTCAGGAAGTCCCCATAGACGCTATACACATTGGCTTTATCATCATTAAAGAAATGGCGGTAGGTTTTATGATGGGATACCTGATCAGTATTCCATTTTGGGCGGTGAGCTCCGCTGGTTTTTTTGTAGATTTACAAAGTGGAAAAATGAGTGCAGAAATGTTTTCTAATGTATTGGCAGATACTACTTCCCCATTAGGAGATTTATTGACCAAACTAGCAGTGACGTTATTATTTACCACCGGCGGGTTCTTAATAATAATAGAAATACTCATGAAGAGTTATCAGATTTGGCCCGTACACACCTTTTTACCTACAATGGATTTAGAGCAGGGCGCTGGGTTTTTTCTAAGCCAGTTTTCACTTATCTTTTTTCTGGCTGTTTTAATTGCTGGGCCGATTATCGCTACGATGTTTATCGTTGAAGTGGGTGCTGCGATTATTACTCGGTATGTTCCGCAGTTGAATGTTTTCATATTAATGATGCCAATTAAAGCCGGTATTGCCGCTTTATTAATGATTTATTATGTTAACTATATTTCACGCTTTCTTATGGATTATTTCTTAAAATATGCAGAGTCGTTCGAATTGCTCCAAGGGATATTCAAGTGAGTCAGGATCAAAGCAGTAAAACAGAAGAACCTACCCAGAAAAAGTTACGGGATGCTCGAAAAAAAGGCCAGGTTGCTCGGAGTGAAGAGCTAGTCCCGCTCATGATGATCATATTGAGCGTCCTATACTTTTGGTTTTCCTGGGGTTGGGTTGAGAGTGAAATAAAAGAGTATATGACTGCTGTGGGTAGTTTTACTTACGACCGAGATTTTGATAGTGCTCTAAACACTACTTTTTCGGTTTGGTTTAAAAAAATCTTCATGGGTGTAATGTTGCCGTTTACCGGACTCATGTTAGTGGCTGGGATTATGGGTAACGTCATGCAGTTTGGTTTTCTTTTTTCTGTGGATCCGATTAAGCCAAAGTTTGAAAAGATAAATCCAATTGCAGGTTTTAAGCGGGTTTTTTCAATGAAGCAATTGGTAAAAACAATCTTTTCAGTGATCAAAATTATTGCCATGAGCATCATTATCGTTTTCATAGTGAGAACAGCTATCAGGGAATACATGCACGATATAGGCCAATGCAATATTGAATGTCAGTTCGCTGTTTTTGCTGGTATGGCAAAGAAAATGTTTTTTATCTTGATTCCGGTACTTATCTTTATGGTCATGTTTGACCTCATGTATCAGAAATTTCAATACAAAAAACAACAACGAATGACCAAGGATGAAATTAAGCGAGAACATAAAAACATGGAGGGTGATCCGCAAATAAAAAGCCAGAGAAAATCTGAACAAAGGCGCTTATTAGAACAAGATATTTCAGATCAGATTAAACAATCCAGAATGATTATAGTCGGCATGAGAAAAGCGGTGGCCATAATGTATGAAGAAGATATGTCCTTGCCCATTATATTGGCCATTGGTAGGGATCGTTTAAGTGCAAGAATGATTCAGATTGCCAAGAAAGAAAATGTTCCTATTATTGCTGATCCCGCACTAGTAATGATTTTGGAAGAAGATGGCATTATTGATCAATTTATACCTAGTTCTGCCATAAAACGGGTAGCGCAGGCTATGCAAAGACGCTCTTAAATCCCAATAGACTCCGTTTAATCAGTCGTATATTAAACATTATAACCACGTCCTGAGGGCGTGGGTAGGTTCGTAGGCTATAG
>CAZDMX010000212.1:0-4743 GCA_964506085.1 uncultured Thiothrix sp.
ACAACGCGACCTTGCGTTGTTAGTTGAAGAAAAAATTTGTTATGCTGATATTGAGTGTGTGATAAAAAAATCTGAAATAGTTCAATTAGTTGACTATTATTTATTTGATAGTTATTCAGGGTCGGGTATTCCTGATGGTCAGAAAAGTCTGGCTTTAAGCTTGATTTTTCAAGACGTTTCGCGCACATTAGAGGAAACAGAGATAACAACGAGTACCAACATGCTAGTTAAGCTGCTAGAACAGGAGCTAGGTGCGGTTTTAAGAAATTAATATTAAACAGAATATTGACGATCGTAAGAAAATAATGGAGCGAGTGAAATGACCTTAACAAAGGCAGATATAGTAGAAAACCTATACGAAGAAGTAGGACTAAATAAACGTGAAGCTAAAGACTTGGTTGAAATGTTTTTTGAAGAAATCAAGACTGCTCTAGAGCAGGGCATTAACGTCAAATTTTCAGGCTTTGGAAACTTCATGTTGAGAGACAAAAGTGAACGTCCTGGAAGAAACCCAAATTCTGGCGAAGAAATCCCTGTTAGCGCACGTAGAGTAGTGACCTTCCGTCCTGGACAAAAGCTAAAGCATCGAGTAGAAACATATGCTGGAACCAACAAATAATAACGAACTTCCTGCCATACCGGGTAAGCGATATTTTACCATTGGCGAAGTCAGTAAACTATGCGGTGTAAAGTCGCATGTTTTGCGCTATTGGGAACAAGAGTTCCCTAACCTCAAGCCAATGAAGCGTCGAGGTAATCGGCGTTATTACCAACGGCAAGATGTGTTGTTAATCCGTCAAATTCGTAGTTTGCTCTACGAAAATGGATATACCATTAGTGGTGCGCGACAAAAATTGAATGGTGAAGAGGCGGATGAGGATCATGCTCAGACACATTTGCTGGTGAAGCAGCTCATCGGTGAGTTGGAAGATATCCTGCATACAATCAAAGGTATACCCGCTTAAAAACACACCGAAGTAAATATACGTTAGTGCAGTTTTCGCTAACTAAATTTAGCTGTAGTATTGTCAATATTTACTCTGTGTAGGCGCATCTGCCTTTGAGTTTTAAGAAATTTTTGGCGGGTAATATACATTTTAAATATCAAAGTAAACAAGGGCTTATAGCTTCTTTATTTGTCAAAACAATCTTCTTGTCATCATTTCAGGTGATAAAATAACAAATCAGTTTGCCATGTGGGTTCGACCTGCATACAATTAACACTTTTGTGGGTGAAGTAATCACCTGTCATTTAATAACGAATTACAACGGAGCTAATTATGCCCTGGAATGAACCGGGTGGGGACAAAGACCCCTGGAGCGGTAAGAAGAAACCATCGAATACGAACTCAACCCCCAATCCTGCTGATAAGGTAACAGAACTGTTTAATACGGTTTCTAAGGGTGGTGGTGGTAAGTTTTTGTTTTTGATCCCTATCGCAGCTTTACTTCTGTGGTTTTTCGCCGGATTCTATACGGTAGACGCAGGTCAGCGAGCAGTGGTGTTGAAGTTTGGTCAGTTTAAAGAAATCAACAGTCCCGGTTTACACTGGGCTCCTAAGCCTATTGAAACAGTAGAGATAGTTGAAGTTGATCGAATTCGTTCGGCAGATAATCATACAACGATGCTGACTAAAGATGAGAATATAGTTGATTTGACTATTGAAGTTCAATACGCCATTAGTGATCCGAAAGCCTATCTATTTAATGTTCTGAACCCTGATTTCGAGCGTAACCAAGAAAGAGGAACTATTTATCATGTCATGCGCTCTGCTGTGCGAGAGGTCGTGGGCAGAAATGATATGGATTTCATTATTCAAACGGGTCGTGGACAAGTTGAAATTGATACGACTGAACTGATGCAAAGAATTCTTGATAAATACAAAATCGGTTTGCAAGTTAAAAAAGTTAACTTGAAGGATGCAACGGCTCCCGAGCAGGTTAAAGACTCTTTCGATGATGCGAACAGAGCTAGAGAAGATTTCAACCGATCAAAGAATAGAGCTGAAACCTATGCAAACAAGGTTATTCCTGATGCGCGTGGTAAAGCTGCGAGAGCAGTAGAAGAAGCGAATGCTTATAGAGATCAGGTGGTAGCAAAATCAGAAGGTAATACCTCCCGCTTCCTCAATTTAATGAAAGAGTATCAGAAGGCGCCTGAAGTCACTCGTCAAAGGCTCTATTTAGATATGATGGAAAAGGTCATGTCGGGTGGCAAGAAAGTTCTGTTGGATTCGTCATCATCAAACAATATGCTGTACTTACCTATCTCCAATGACACTAATGCTGGAGGTTCGGCTACGCCAATACCACCACCTAGCAGTGAGATGATTGAAAGAATGAGAAACGATGCAATGAAAGCTAATGCTCAGCGTCAAAGTACTCGAAGCACACCGAGGGAGGGAAGATAATGAAAATTACTCAAGGGTTACTCATTGCGGTCGCTGCTATTTTGCTTATCGTGTTTTCATCAATATATACAGTTGATGAGCGAGAAAAAGCGATAAAATTTAAGTTTAAAGAAATAATCGCAACTGATATCGAGCCGGGTTTACATTTTAAATGGCCTACCAATATTATTCACACTGTGAAGAAGTACCCCGCTCAAATATTACCTTTACATGTCGATAAGCAACGATTTTTGACAGGCGAGAAGAAGTTTTTGCTAGTTGATTATTTTGTTGAGTGGAGAATCAATGATATTGACGTCTTCTATCGTGCAACGTCTGGAAACGTAGATACTGCGGTTCGACGGTTAGAAGGCATTATGACGGCGGGTCTGCGGGGTGAATTTGGCAAGCGCACGATTCAGGAAGCGGTTTCTGGACAGCGTGGTGCTATCATGCAGGCGTTACAAGATAACTCTAAGGGCGATGTTGATGCTTTGGGTATTAAAATCGTTGATGTACGGGTCAGTCGTATAGACTTCCCCGAGACGATTAGTGAATCTGTTTTCGATAGAATGCGCTCAGAGCGTAAACGTGTAGCGCAGGATTTTCGCTCTCGCGGTGAGGAGCAAGCTGAAATATTAAGAGCTGCTGCCGACAGAGAATCTACGGTTATTCTTGCCAATTCTTATAAAGAAGCAGAAACTATTCGTGGTGCGGGTGATGCAAAAGCCGCAGCAATCTATGCAGCGGCATACGAACAAGACGCAGAGTTTTATTCTTTTCATCGAAGCTTAAATACTTATAAGAATACATTAGGTAGGCCTAATGATGTGATGGTGTTAGATCCTAACTCTGAATTCTTTAAGTTTTTTAAGAATAAAGGCCAGTAATCTGCAATGAGTATCAATTGGGATGATTTACTCAATGCTATTGCTTTAGTCTTGATCATTGAAGGAATTCTCCCTTTTGTTAGCCCTAAAAGTTTAAAAAACACCTATAAAAAAATGCAAGAGCTACCTGACGACACTTTACGAAAAGTGGGTGTCGGCAGTATTGTGTTGGGTATGCTGCTGCTCTTTTTACATTAATATCATAGTATAATCCATGTCAGACAATCACTATTGGTTACTTCCTGAAGGTATTTCCGAGGCACTTCCGGAGGCTGCTAGTCAGTTGGAAGCCTTGCGACGACAACTGTTAGACCTCTATGCTGGCTGGGGTTATCAGCTTGTCATGCCCCCGCTAGTAGAATTTCTTGATTCACTGTCTACAGGGACAGGTGAGCAGTTAGACCTGCAAACCTTTAAGCTTACCGATCAAGCCAGTGGAAGGTTGATGGGTGTAAGAGCAGATATCACTCCTCAAGTAGCACGTATAGATGCTCACAGAATGCGAGTCGAGCAGCCTAATCGTCTTTGTTATATGGGTCCGGTGTTACGCACTCGTAGTAATCATGCTAATGGTGGATCACGTTCTCCCTTGCAAATAGGTGCAGAGCTTTTTGGCCATGCCGGAATGGATAGTGACTTTGAGGTGATATCACTTGCCATAGAGACCTTACAGCAGTGTACTTTGGGTGTTAAAGGCGCTGGATCGAAGATTATTTTAGATTTGGGTCATGTGGGTATTTTTACTGCAATATCGAAAGCACTAGGGCTAAATGAGGCCGATCAGGAAATACTCTCCAATATGTTGGAGCGTAAATCCATACCTGATATTTCTGTGTGGGTGAAAGACAAAGGTTTCACTACAGATCAAGCACAGATGCTAGAAAAACTACCTGAGCTAAATGGCTCTGTAGAAGTTCTAGATAACGCTAGAGCGCTCTTTACCGATATAGGTGATGATATTCAAAACATACTGTCGTATTTAGGTGAGTTAGTTCAGCGTTTAGAACAAAGCTTTCCTGCCATCACCATCAATATAGATTGTGGTGAATTACGCGGCTACGCCTATCATACGGGCGTGATGTTTCAGTTATATTTGCCGACATTACAACGGGAAGTGATTCGTGGTGGGCGCTATGATGGAATAGGAGAGGCATTTGGTAATGCACGCCCGGCAACGGGGTTTTCTGCTGACCTAAAACTGTTGAATAGTTTGTCTCAAGTTGTTTTAAATGAACAAACAAAGATTCTCGCGCCTGCGGAGGCTGACGTAGAGTTAGATCGTATTGTTAAAGAGTTACGTCAGCAGGGTCAAGTAGTTGTCCGTCAGTTAAGACAAGATGAACAGGAAAATACGCCTCACGATTTAGGTTGTAAGCAGCAACTCGTTAAACGTGATGGTCAGTGGAGTGTTGAGTTGGTATTACCATAGGTAATGTTGGTATTGCCATAGATAATTCAAAGGT
>CAZDMX010000213.1:0-4738 GCA_964506085.1 uncultured Thiothrix sp.
GTTTTTTTGGATAATCGTAATACGCTACCTACCATATTAATTGACTTAACACAGGTCTATTAAATAGTGATTAATATGTAAATTAACGTTCTTACTGATTCTAAGCCCAGCTTCTAGAGCTAGATAGCCGCCGACTAGCTGTATAGCATCATTCTCTGACTAGTTAACTGTTAGATTAAAAAGCAATAACACCTTGCTCAAGATTAACAAATATGTTAACATTTAGTGATGGAATGGGAAATTCTTTATTACGACGAAACACTACAAAAAGAAGTACTTAATTTCCCTTCCAGGATACAGGCGAGATATATCCATCTTACAGATCGGATGAGTATCTATGGTCCAAATCTAGGGAGCCTCATACAAAAGCAATGAAAAATAGCTTGTTTAAATTGAGGCTAAAATCGAAAGAAGGAATAGGAAGGGTGTTTTACTGTACGTTGGTGAATAAACGAATAAGACACCTTCCAAAGAACTTAAGAAAGGTGTCTTGAGAATGATAGAGGTAAAAGCTGATGCTGACACATAAAGAACTGAAACTGAAGGCGCTAAGTAATTCTGCAGTTAAAGCAGAATATGATTCATTGTCAAAAGAATTTGCTTTGTTTGACGAATTATTAAAAGCAAGAATGAGTGCTGGCCTGACACAGGCTCAAGTAGCAGAGAGAATGGGAACAAAAACACCAGCAATAGCTAGGCTAGAATCTGGTGGTGGAAATAAACAGCACTCTCCTTCAATCACAACACTTAAAAAATATGCGCACGCTGTAGGTTGTCACGTTGAAATAAAACTCGTACAAAATTAATTTAACAAATAAGGCTAGGTCGTGAGAGCGGAGCGAACCACGACCTGAACCGTTTGTTGGACAAGCCCGAAGCTAGTTACTTAATGATAGAAAAATTCTTTTACAGAAAAGGCCCTACACAAAGCCCGTTACACACACGAAAAAGAGGGCAACCCAGGCATATCATGGAATGCTTGAGAAACACTAAATGATATTATTAGAAGAGCTTTTCAAAAATATGGGGTTGCTATTCCCTCTTTCAATACTACTTCCAGTTATATACATCAAAAGTAAAAAAGGCAGGAATAAATTCTTATTTGCTAGTGCGTGTTACGGCTCAATTACTATTAATAGAATTACTCTTTACCTTATTATTAATGCCATTAGTAATATATCATCTAAAAGTACTACCAGATATTCTAGCATTTTGGCCATATCGCCAAAATGAAATAGATGTCCTTCGGTCTATACAAGTAGTTTTTGATTTCCCTTGGGTAATTGTTGCATTTATGCTGCATCTTTTACTAACCGTAGCTATGACAATTTTAATATATAAACAATATCCATATTTTATTTCTACAATAGATGAGGCTAAAAACCATACAAGTCATTGCATCTGACCCACTATCTCAGGGCTTCTTCGGATGCAATTTCTTATGTTATAGTTTTCTTGTTTTAAAAATCCTCATGCTAGCTTTTCGTGGATCGGCTGAATGAGGCGTTATGAAACAATAGGAATATCAGTATGACTTATGAAGCTTTCAATGATTTTTGCCACTAATGACAGGATATTCGCCCTTGCGTGAAGCCTTCGAATGATGAGTTATGACTGTAGTTCTTCAAGATCTGAGATGATTTCACTGACGTGAGTGGCCGGGTTTACAGTACGGTAAATTTTTGCAATTTTTCCTTCGGAGTCAATGATAAAGCTGTGCCGCTTTGCGATCTTCATCACCACCATGTTCAATAATGAGCCGTATTGCCTGGCAACCTTGCCGCCTTCATCTGCAAGCAATGTAAAGGGTAAATTATACTTTTCAGCAAAGGCTGCATGGCTGGCGCTATCATCAACGCTGATGCCCACTACAACCGCATTTTTTGACTCTATACCACTGATGTTGTCTCGGAAACTACACGCCTCTTTGGTGCAACCTGGAGTTTCATCCTTTGGATAAAAATACACCACAACCCAACTACCCTGTAGGTCAGATAGTTTATGGAAAGTGCCCTTCTGGTCGGGCAAATTAAAATCAGGCGCCGCCTGCCCAACTGATATTGAATCAGCCATCACTGGAGTAACCATGGCAAAAATAAGCACGACCAAACTCAGCAGACTTAGTATTAATTTTCTCATCATTCCTGTTGTTCACATAAACCCGATCTGTACATTAAATGTCCTTTCTACCACCCATACTAACGCAAATAAACTGACAAACACAGAACCACCTTTTAATACTGCGGTTCTATAAAACAGACTATCTCTTAATAACCAGACAAGTGGAAATACCAGGCATACAATAACTAGCTGGCCCGCCTCAACGCCGAGATTAAAGGCCAGTAAAGAAGTCGCCAGCGCATGGGCCGGTAAACCGAGGTCTACCAGTACGGAGGCAAAACCAAATCCGTGCATCAAGCCAAATCCAAAGACCAGTATCCAGCGAGTTTTACTAAACAGGGGTTTGAGGTTATTTAATGCAACCACAATGATCGATACAGCTATGACAGATTCAACTAACCGCGACGGTAACGATAATAACTGCAAAACAGATAGCGACAGGGTAATGGAATGAGCAATCGTAAATGCGGTGATGACTTTCAAAAGATCCTTGCCTGCCTGCCTAAAATCAGTGACTGCTTGCCACTTTTTATTTCGATATAACAATACCGATGGTAGCATTAGCATTAGAATAAAAAGCACATGATCAAAACCTTTCCAGATATGCCAAACACCTTCTTTAAAATAATCTGTGAAGGTCGACCAAAGATTACTATTTTTAGTATCAATCACCATAGAGGTCTTTTCTGGGCTAAAGACCATTGGCGTTAGCACAGCGCTTTCTCGTTTATCCAGCAACACCCCTCGGTGGTCGGGATCTTGCTCAAATAAAAAGTTATAACGAATATGGGTTAAGTTTTTACCTGAACAATTAGCAGCCAACCCCAGTGTTGCATAAGCACCATCACTGTGTTGATTTATCATCAAACCTGTTTTTTCTAATTGACATAAGTGACTTTCTGCCTCAAATTTCAGGTGTGCCATCGCCTGAGAAAAAATATGATCGCTGGATGCTTTTACCTCTCCCCAGGTAATTTTCCTATCTCTGTTGGTGTCCAGCCCAATGAGTAAATCCAGATCTCGCAAAGCAATATCCCACTGGACAACCGGGCTGCTGGATGACCCAGTGAGGAACAGGTAACTGTCACTAGACTTATGCGCAGCTGCAACAGCGGGTAAACAAAATAAAATGAAAAATATCAGGCGAACGATCATATTGTTTTACTTGCTAGCTGAGCCAATAACTCTTGAATACGGCTATCTTCCAGGCCATTGTGTTCGATAAATTGTTCTATTCTCCTAATGCTTTTCTGATCATTGGCCGCAATGGATGTTTGTAGAAGAATCAAAGTGTCGGCGGGTTCTTTTTGCAACGCCCAGTTGGCCAATGCCAATTGATGTGCTGTATTTTTATCGTCTGTCACTTCGTATCGATAGAGCGCTTCTTCTCTTCGGTGCAATGTACTGCCACGTAAGCTGGCTTCTTGGTAGCGTAAGTCCAGCATTGTTTGATAGTGCTTTAAGAGTGAACCATCACCGATAAATTTAGCTGCACGGGTTAGTTGCAGTAAGAGTGCGTCATCACGGGTTTCATTTTTTAATAAATCCAGCACCTCATTAAACTGGCCTTTTTGCAACAATAGCTCCGAATAGGTTTTCAGTAGATAGGGATCACGAATTGATATTGCCAGCGCTTTTTGATAAGAAACCTCAGCCTCTGCGAATTGACCCAGCTGGGCACTCAGTTCTGCACTAAGCGAAAGTATCCATTGTTGTAATTGATTATCAAGTGTCGATGATCGTCTGTGTAGAGAGTCTAAAAGTTTGATTCCGCGCTCGGCTGAACCGGATAAACCCATCAGCTGCGCATAACAAACAGTAGCGATCCAACTATTTCCTGTACGCGCGAGTGCTGAGCAACTCGACTGGGCATTTTTATAATCTGCCTGAACCAATTGAATTGTCGCGAGTGTCAACCATCCCTGGGCATTGTGTGGTTGCTGTTGGAGTAATTGTTTGAGGTCCTGTTTTGCTTTGTCATAATCGTGGTCGTGCTGCTGGAGTGTTGCTCTCAACAGTAAAACCTCTGAAGGGGGTTGCTGTTGCTCCCACCAGGGCCTAAGAACTGCTTTGGCATAACTATAAAACCTGGGGTCTGATTCTAAGCGACCCAATTTTATATATACTGTCACAAGCTCAACTACATTTTGTATATTGTCTGGATTTCTAGCAACTTTTTGTTGCAGTTCGGTAAGGATGTCATTCGCCTGTAAATTTAGTGGCAGGGTTTCGAGTACTTCATTCTCATCGACTGGCAACCGGGGCTCAGCTTCGACTGCCACAAAAAACATTAAAATAAAAATGGCAGAGCCCCACCATAGATTGGCGAGGCCCTGCGATTTTACCTTGTTACGATTGAGCACTATGAACCGGCCCGCGATAATACATCCTGCAATGTATCTCCTTCCTGTACTTCGACTGGTTGCGAATCTGGATCACCAAACAAAGCCGTTATATCTGCGAGAAGGGCATCACCGTCTTCGATGACAACCGGGTCACCATCAGCCGCTATCGCCGCGGCTGATGCAAGAGGGTTCAGATCACCCGTGCTAGTACCTGAACTATCGTTGTTACTGCAACCTGTCACCCATAGTAATGACCAGAGCAGTAGAATTAT
>CAZDMX010000214.1:0-4733 GCA_964506085.1 uncultured Thiothrix sp.
AACTTCCCTTGAAGTAGAGTATCAAAAAGAAATTAAACAATAATAAAGACTGGAGGAGTTTGTGCAAAACTGCCTTAAGAAAATCGAATTTAGCCATCATAAGTGGTGTAAAAAGAAATGGACGATAAAACGAGTAGGAAAAGTAGAATAAAAGCATGTGGCTTATTGGCTAACAAATAAGCTAGCCATCCAGGAGTGGTTTTTTTGGTGCTGTTGTTATTTTCAAATAGTGAATCCATTACAAGCCCGTAAGTCCGTATATTTAGGCTATTTTCTTATATATCAAGGATAAAAGCTAGCACAAATATTTACTTTTAACTTGGCTGAGGTTGAAGGTGATACGTGCACATAATGGTTCTGACTATTTTAAAGTCTACTTTAATTTAGTCGCCTAAAATAATCGTATGGTTGTAATTGCGAGCCTATTGTAAAACAGATAAATCAGCAATTTTAAGGAAGGTGTTGCGTAATTGATTGAGCAGAGCCAAGCGGTTGTTGCGTAGCTTTTCGTCCTTATCCATCACCATGACGTTATCGAAGAATTGATCGACGGGTTCGCGCAAGCTGACTAATGACTTTAACGCATCTTCGTATTTACCGTCTTTAAACAAGGGTTCTATATGAGCTTGTTGTTTTGCCAAAGCTGAATGTAAATTGCTTTCTGCGGTTTCGGTAAATAAGTCGGGGTTGATGGTATCGGTTACATGATCTGAGTTTTTCTTTAGGATATTGCCAATCCGCTTATTGGCGGCCGCTAGTGCTTCTGCTTCGGGCAGTTTGCGGAAATGGGCTACTGCTTTGACGCGCTTATCAAAATCTAGGGGGTTAGAAGGTTTGAGCTTTGCTACAGAATCAACCACTCCTGTAGGAATTCCCTGATCCTTATAATAAGCATTTAAGCGTTCTAAGATATAAGCAAAGGTTTCACCCATCTTAGCTTTTGCATCTACCTTGTCGCTTAAGTTTTCAGCGGCTTCATTTAATAGAGCTTTTAAATCTAGATTTAGACCACTTTCGATAATAATCCGTAGTACTGCTAAAGCGGCGCGACGTAGAGCGAAGGGGTCTTTTGTACCTGTTGGCTTCTGCCCGATGGCAAAGATTCCCATTAGGGTATCAATACGATCGGCGATAGCTAAAACCTTACCGGCTTCATGTGTTGGAAGCTCATCACCTGCATAACGCGGGCGGTATTGTTCTTCCAGTGCGTAGGCTACGTTTTCTGTTTCGCCATCCTGGATGGCGTAGTAACGCCCCATGATGCCTTGTAGTTTTGGGAATTCACCGACCATGTCGGTCATTAAGTCACATTTTGATAACTCGGCGGCACGTTGGGCTTGGGTAACATCGGCACCGATGTTCTTGGCAATCATGCCAGCGAGTTTAGTGACGCGTTGTGTTTTCTCAAATAATGTACCTAATTCTTTCTGGAAAAGGATTTTTTGAGTGGCTTCAATACGTGTTTCTAGTGGGTTTTTCTTGTCTTGTTCCCAGAAGAATTCGGCATCTGCAAAACGTGGGCGGATCACCCGCTCATTGCCTTCGCTTACTTTAAGTACATCTTTGCTTTCGATGTTGCTGGTGGTAATGAAGTGCGGCATGAGTTTGTTGCTGCTATCTACCACAGCGAAGTACTTTTGGTTGTTTTCCATTGTGGTGATTAGGCATTCTTGTGGCACATCAAGAAATTGTTTTTCGAAGTTGCCTGCTACTGCTACAGGCCATTCTACTAAAGCCGTTACTTCATCTAACAAGGCTGGATCAATGATGACCTTGCCACCTAGCTTTTGTGCGGCTTGCTCTGCACCTTTGCTAACCAGATCGCGTCTTTTGGCAAAGTTTGCAATAACATAAGCGTCTTTGAGTTGGTCTTCGTAGCTGTCAGGGGCGTTAATGCGAATCGTGCCTTGCTGATGGAAACGATGACCACGAGTTTCACGACCTGCTGTCAATCCCATGATCTCCATATCAATCACATCATCACCCAACAGACCCACTAACCAATGTACTGGGCGTACAAACTCAGCTGTTTTATCTCCCCAGCGCATACGCTTCGGGGTGGGAAGTTTCTGTAAGGAGCTGGCTACAATAGCTTCCAGCAAGTCGGTTGTCATTTTGCCTTTTTCTTCTTTTTCGAAGACAAACCATGCGCCTTTGTCAGTTGTTTGCTGGCTTAATTCATCGACTTCAACACCACAAGAACGGGCAAAACCCTGAATCGCTTTGGTTGGGTTTCCATCGGCATCAAAAGCCGCTTTGACGGCTGGGCCTTTGCGTTCAATTTTCTGGTCAGGTTGTTGTTCATCAACTTCACGAATGAGTACAGCGAGCCTTCTTGGTGTGGCAAATGAAGTCACTTCTCCCCTTTTAATACGCGCATCTTTTAAACCGTTGACGATGCCATCGGTAAAAGCCTTTGATAGAGTGGGCAGCGCTTTAGGAGGGAGTTCTTCCGTGCCTATTTCAATCAGTAAATCCTGTTTCATGACGCGCCCTCCTGTTGTTTATTTTTAGGGGTATTTACTAGAGGAAAACCTAGTTTTTCTCGTGATGCATAGTAAGCTTCTGCAATAGCACGGGATAAACCACGGACTCGTAAAATATAACGCTGACGTTCTGTCACAGAGATTGCATGGCGGGCATCCAGTAAATTAAACACATGTGAGGCTGTTAGCATTTGTTCGTAAGCAGGTAACGGTAAGCCTGCTTCGATTAAACGCTGACTTTCAGTCTCACAGCTATCGAACTGGGCAAATAATAAATCGGTATCGGCTTGTTCGAAGTTATACGCAGATTGCTCGACTTCATTCTGATGGAACACATCACCATAAGTGACAATACCTTGTGGCCCTTCTGTCCAAACCAGGTCGTAGATGCTTTTTACATCTTGTAAATACATCGCAATACGTTCTAGTCCATAGGTGATTTCACCCGTAACAGGTCGACATTCTATCCCGCCGACTTGCTGAAAGTAGGTGAATTGAGTGACTTCCATGCCGTTTAGCCAAACCTCCCAGCCTAAACCCCATGCGCCTAACGTGGGTGATTCCCAGTTGTCTTCAACAAAGCGGATATCGTGAACCAATGGATCAAAACCCAGTTGTTGTAGTGATTCAAGATACAATTCTTGAATGTTGTCAGGTGAAGGTTTGAGCATGACCTGAAACTGATAATAATGTTGTAGACGATTGGGGTTCTCGCCATAACGACCATCTGTAGGACGACGGCACGGCTGTACATAAGCTGAGTTAAAAGGCTCAGGCCCTATGGAGCGTAAGAAGGTAGCGGGGTGAAAGGTACCTGCGCCCATTGCCATGTCATAGGGTTGTAAAATGGCACAGCCTTGTTCAGCCCAATAGCTTTGCAGGGCTAGAATCAAGCCCTGAAATGTGGATACGTCGTATTTCATTGTTTGTTATTTCTTATTGTGGTCTGAATTTGTAAGTTTTTAACCTAAATTTGATCGCGCAGTATACGCTATTCATAAGCTAGTAACCAAAACAGGATAAGGGAAAATAGGTGAAAGTGTGTGTTGTCGGTATAATCGGTTTGTTTTTGATTAACCTAAACGATAAAGCTATGAGTAAACAGCGTAAAGCCGTCTCCCTAATTTCCGGTGGTCTAGATTCCATGCTAGCCACTAAAGCCATGATTGAGCAAGGCATCCATGTAGAAGGCATCAACTTCTTTACTGGATTTTGTGTGGAAGGTCATACCCACAGTATTCGTAAAAAGAAGAAGGACAAGCCTCAACGCAACAACTCCTTGTGGGTGGCTGAACAGCTAGGAATTAAGCTGCATATTGTAGATATTGTGGAAGAATACAAAGATGTGGTGATTAACCCTAAGCATGGTTATGGCGCACATTTGAACCCTTGTCTGGATTGCAAAATCTTCATGGTAAAAAAAGCTAAAGAATGGATGAAAGCCAATGACTTCGACTTCATTTTTACGGGTGAAGTTATTGGGCAACGACCTAAATCTCAGCGTAAAGAAACCATGCCTATTATCTCTGGTGAGTCTGGAGCAGATGATTTATTACTGCGTCCGTTGTGTGCAAAAAACTTGCCGCCCACCAAGCCGGAATTAGAAGGTTGGGTGGATCGTGAAAAACTATTTGATTTTTCAGGTCGAAGCCGTAAGCCGCAAATGGCCTTAGCCAATGAATACAAGATAGATGAGTATGCTCAGCCAGCGGGGGGTTGCTGTTTTCTCACTGATGCGAACTATTCCGATAAGTTAAAGGACTTATGGGCGCATCGCGGGGATAAGTATTACGAACTGGACGATATTATGTTGTTAAAAACGGGTCGTCATTTACGCCCTAGTGATAATTTCAAAATGATTATCGCCAGAGAAGAAGGCGAAACGAAGTATATGCAGGGCTATAAAAAGCAATTTGTCTGGATCAAGACAGTTAGCCACGGTGGGCCATTGACGTTAATTGATGGTGAAGATCTTTCTGCGGAAGATTTGCAATTGGCGGCAAGAATTACTGCTAGATATTGTCAGGGACGTGATGCGGATGAGGTAACAGTAGCTATCGGCGATCACTCTGCTGAAGCAAGAGAGTTGGTTGTGAAGCCGATGCCCGCTGATGAAATACTGCAAACATGGTATTTGTAGTTTCTTATCTACCACACTCTTAGGAATTGTAGAGATACAGGGCTTCCCCTCACCGAGGAGGGTGTTGTAAAAGTAGATTATGAGGTGTGTGGATGAAGGCAACGAAC
>CAZDMX010000215.1:0-4732 GCA_964506085.1 uncultured Thiothrix sp.
AAGTGTTTCATAAAGACTAGTCAAAGATCCCTTGATATAAAGTATGCTCCTTGTCCGAGAAGCACACCACCATCTCTCCTGCTTCGACTAATACAGCTTCATCACATTCTTTGGCTTGCTGTGAATAAAACCCTGTTCAACCTAGAATCCTCAGAAACCTGTCCTCATTGGTCCTCGATACAGAGGGAGCTTTCTCTTTCTGAGTACTAACTATTTAACAATTTTAGCCCAGTTGTTGATGACGTGATCCATATTATTTCCGCTTCGACCCATTTCACTTTTGAACTGGTTCCGGTAGGTAAGTCCAAAATTAACACCATCAGCAACAATATTGCGTATTAACCATTTATTCTGACGATTACGCAACATGCTATAGCTCACGTGATACCTGTTGCCCGTATGGGTAGAAACATCGACCACTACCTTTCTTTTCCGCGCATTTACACTGAGAGCAGGTGCAGGTCTAAGCTTGAAGCCTTTGACTTTAATTTTCATTAACGAATCGCTATAAACCTTTATCAGGCTTTGTTCAAACGCCGCCGTAAAACGCTGTTTCTGACTGGCTGTTGCGGTCTTGTAATACGAACCCATAATGCCTTTTGCGATAGCTGCAACATCTGCTATCGGGCGCAACTGGTTGCGAACTTTATTGTATAAGCCCTGTGGGTTACTCTTAAAACGGGAGCTCTCCTCATTCAAAGTAATCAGTAGTCTTTTCGAGGCTACGCTAATAATTTCATCAGGGTCAGTTTGTAGAGCAGTCGCAACAGGTACAAAACTCATGCTAACGACTGCAACTAGCAGATTAGACCAAATCCATTTTTTCATTTTTCTTACCTTTGTAAGTTATTACTTACTATTTTAGGGCATCTCTATTAATTATTTTTTCGTCCGATTTCGGCGTTGGATCGATTTTTGCGATCCTCATGTACCTTGTACACTGCGGTTCTCAAAACCAATTCGCCTTGAACTCAAACGAAATATCCTAATTAATAGAGATACCCTTTGTTGTTTACTTATTACGCGGGAGTATAGGTATTTCATGAAAGAATTGCCAACTTTCTTCGCGTAACAATTAATAAAATCATTTGTAAAATTTCACTAACAAACTAGGCAATATCATTAGGTTAGCTATTAGTGCCAGCAGCATTGCCAATGAAGTGAATAAGCCAAAATACACCGTCGGCATAAAACTGGAAAACGCTAATATAGTAAACCCAGCTATAATGGTTATTGAGGTGAAATAGATGGCAGAGCCAATGCTGCTATGGCTACGCTCTACTGCCGCTATGACATCTCCTGTCGCTTTATATTCCAGTTTGAACCTATGCAAATAGTGAATGGCATTATCAACACCTATACCGATAACGATTGCGGCGATGGTAATTGTCATCAAATCGAGAGGGATATTTAAAAACCCCATCACTGCCAAAACGCTAACTGCCGCCAACATATTGGGTAACAACCCAATAATTCCTAGTCGGATGGAACGCAATAATATCCATATCATTAAAAATATAAGACCTACTACATATAGAAAGGTTCTAAGTTGAGAATCAAAAAGATGTGTAAGCATATTATTAAATAGCACTAACATTCCGGTTGTGTGCACTGTATCAACGGGTAGACCGAGTTCATCTATCGCATATTTCTTTATCTTATTAAGGTATTCATCCCGCGAAAATGATGGGCCACTTTCTTTGACGCGTACAGAAATAAGCATTTCACCGGAGTACGGTGATATATACGGATCTACTAACTCTTTTCGCACGTCCTTTGGAATTACCCCGAGAATACCTACGATTTCTAGTGCTCCTAAGGGTTCGCCACCGGTAAACTCCATCGCTACTAATTCAAGGTTAGCAAGCGACATGACTTTTCCTGTTTGCTCTAATGACTGGATATAATCTTGTAACTTCCGCACCACTTCGAGCTTGTCAGGTGTTACCCAGTATCTTTCTGGATAGTCTTCATCTTCACTAAAAAAATCATCCTCTTCATCTATCTCCTCTACTTCATAAGGCTGAAACTTAACAATCACATCGAACGGAATTGTTCCTCCCAAGCGTTGATCTATGTCTAACATGCCTTGATAAATATCGGTATGGGTCTTGAAATAATCAATAAAACGATTATCAAGACTAAGTCTGGATACGCCATAACCTGCAACCACCATCACAATAATAGCTATGATAAGAATGCGTTGATAAAAACGAGTGACTAGTTGTGAAAAGAAGGTGGTGATACGAGGTGTGCGTTGCAATAGTTGTTTGTTGTTTGACTTGATTTGACCTCTTCCCATAAGTAACAACAAGCTGGGGAAAAACAAATAGGCCATAAACAACGATACCAATACTCCTACCAGCATCAGTAAACCAAAATCCTGCACAGGTACAATATCTGTGAACATCAGTGAGCCAAAAGCGACTGTGGTTGTCAGCCCTGTGTACAAAGAAGGTGCAAACTTATCTCGCATGGTTTGTAACACCATTGTTTTATGATCCATTTGTGCTTCTGACTTTGCTGCTTTACTGGCCTCCATACTATTTGCTTCGATGCTATTTGCTTGGATACTGGACAATTCACGATAACGTACGATCAGATGTACGGTAAATGAAATGGTTAGGATGGCCAGTAAAGATATGAAGTTGGAGGAGATTATTGTTGCTGGTTTTTCAATAGCGCCCAACCAGCCAATGACCAAAATAATAGTGACAATACTGGTAGCTAGTGGCAACACAACCCAACGCCAGCGTCGGAAAAATAGGTACAACATGGCGATTGCCATGACCAAGATGATTGCGCTAAAAACCACAATATCTTGTTTGACATAACTGATCATATCAGCTGCAACCATGGGTACACCGCCAAGAAAAACATCGGCATCCTGTCGTGCCTGATCACGAACCCGTCTTACTTCTTCCAGTAGTGTGTCACGCTGTTGTAAAAAGTCTTTTCTAGCTGCTGAGTGAGCCTGAGTGCTATCTATGAGCTGTTGTTTTTCAACTTCACCTTTTTTAAAGGCGATACGGTCTGCATCTCGTTTTCTTCGTAGTTGTTCTAGTTTTCCATCCAGACTTAAACCAATACGCAATGCGGTAGTTCTGCCATCTGTTGAAATGATCAAATCTTTAAAAATAGGACTGTTAGTGAGCTCCTCTTTTGCTAATACAAAATCAGTATTTGGGGTTTTAAGTGTTCTATAACCCTCTTTAAGATCACGGAGGGATATGGCTGGACTCTTTAATAGCGGCGCATCCAGAATCGTATAGACAGAAACTACCCCCTTAATTTTTTCTAATTGCTTTTGTATAGTAGAGATGCGAGATAAGTTATCTGTGGAAATCAGCTCTCCATTTTTTGGAGTGTAGGTCATGAACAGGAAGTCTTCACCGCCCTGAGTGAAGCGCTCTCGCACATCTTGATAATATTTTAAGGCAGGATCATTTTCTGCGACCAAAGTATCGCTAGAGGCGTCAAAGGAAAAGCTGCGTGCATGATAAGCCGCCAACATGACTAATAAAGCAATGCCAACGAGCACCATTGAGGGATGTTTTAACAACCGCTGATAGGCTGCAAATAGCAAGGACAAAAAAGACAACTGAGACCTCATGAATCAGCTATTCCTCAACACCATCCAGAAAGGCATCTTCGACTTCACCATCTTTGATCAGGAATTCACGGCGTTGATTATAGACATCACGAATAAAAATATATCTATCGCCTGTAATCATGCCTTCAGCACTCAGTAGTGCAGCCCGATTATCAACAGCTAACAATACTGCCAGCCTGTTTCGCGTTGGAATATCATTCAGGTAACTAAGCGGATAGGCGTATGCATTAACAATACGACCCACACCATCCCTGAAATTTGTTGGCCCAAATAGAGGTATATTCAGGTGTGCACCTGGACCTATACCCCAGACAGCAAGGGTCTGACCAAAGTCTTCATTATGCTTTGCCAATCCCATAGGGCTGGCTATATCAATAAGCCCTCCCAACCCAAACGTACTATTGAAGATAAAACGGGCAGAATCCTGTATCCCTAATGAGACTTTACCTTGCAGAAACTGATTGGTGGCTACAACGGGTTCAGCAACATTTGAGAAAAAGTTACCGACTCCTCTTTTAACGGGGTCAGGTATGATAGTGCTATAACCTTTTGCCGTTGGTTTAAAACCGAATGAATCTATCTTGTCATTAAAGCGTTGAACTGATCTGTTCGCAGATTCAAATGGATCAGAGGCACTATTATCTTCTGCCTGCTTACTATCAGGTGAATGCGCACAGCCCATTTGAAACATCAAAACAGCTGTCAATACACAGAGCTTTATATAGATCCTGGTGCCTATTAAATATTGATGTGATTGTTTATCCATAAATTAATTCTTTTTCCCTTCTATCATTATTATAGGTCATTCATTAATGAACCGTTCCCTCCACCTAGCAGAGTATCGAAAAGATACGATAGTAGGTTGTGGGTGACGTAGGAACCCCAACAAAACCACATCATGTTGGGGTTCCTACGTCACCCACAACACAATCTACTTTTACAAGCCCTCTAGCAAAGGGGGAGAGTTTTATATATTTAGCAGGCTGACTTTTAATTTTGAGCTTCTTTATATACTGATAGAAGTCTCAAATAGTTGCAAAAAAATAAAGCATCTGCTATTCAGAAATCAAAGTTAACATGCCAAATCAAATATAAATACTGTTCAACCTAAAAAACGCA
>CAZDMX010000216.1:0-4696 GCA_964506085.1 uncultured Thiothrix sp.
TTCAGCACCTTTGGCTGTAACGGGCGCTCTTGTCATTGTAATTTTCCTTTATGTAGGTTTTGTAAACTATAGACTTTTATATCTTCTTTGTGAGCAATAGACTGACATAGCGCCCATGCTCCTGAGATGGTTGTAGTGTAGGTTACTTTACCATGTAATGCTTCCGATCTTATTTCATACGAATCTTTGGTGGCTTGTTTACCTTCCGTAGTATTCACAATAAGATCGATTTCTTTGTTCTTAATCATATCAACAATATGCGGACGGCCTTCTCTTACTTTTTTGGCTTCTCCGCATGCATAGCCTGCTTTTTCAATTTTACGACGTGTGCCGCGTGTGGCTACCAGCTTAAAGCCTTGCTCCAATAACATGCGCGCTATATCGACTATGGCTTCCTGATCAGCTTCACGCACACTCAAAAAAGCAGTTCCACTGTCTGGGATATTTACACTTGCCGCATATTGCGATTTACCAAATGCTTCAGCAAAAGTTTCGCCCACACCCATCACTTCACCCGTTGATTTCATTTCAGGAGATAGCACAGGGTCAACTCCTGCAAATTTAATAAACGGGAATACTGCTTCTTTTACTGAATAGTAATCAGGGATTATTTCTATCAACTCGCCCTGCTCTTTTAAGGATTTACCTGCCATACAGAGCGCAGCTATTTTAGCTAAAGGTCGGCCTGTTGCTTTTGATACGAAAGGCACTGTTCTTGAAGCCCGAGGGTTCACTTCAAGGATGTAAATATCATCACCTTTGATAGCAAACTGTGCATTCATAAGACCAATAACATGCAAGGCTTTACCCATCATCACCATTTGACGACGTAACTCATCCTGAATCTCTTCACTCAAAGAATAAGGTGGCAATGAACAAGCCGAATCACCTGAATGAATACCCGCTTGTTCGATATGCTGCATAATGCCACCGATTAACACATCTTCGCCATCACAAATCGCGTCCATATCAACCTCAATTGCATCATCCAAAAAGCGATCAAGTAATACAGGGGAATCATTCGACACCTGAACGGCGAACTGCATATAGTGACGTAAGTCTTCTTCGTTATGCACGATCTCCATCCCACGGCCGCCTAATACATAAGAAGGGCGTACTACTAGCGGGTAGCCAATTTCAACGGCTAAACGTACCGCGGATTCAACATCACGAGCCGTTCGATTCGGGGGTTGCTTCAAACCAAGCTTTTCAATCAATTGCTGGAAGCGCTCACGATCTTCGGCTAAATCAATAGCATCAGGCGATGTACCAATAATAGGCACACCATAATCATCCAATGCCTCAGCAAGCTTTAGTGGGGTTTGTCCACCGTATTGAACGATAACGCCTTTAGGTTTTTCAATATCAACGATTTCAAGCACATCTTCCAGTGTTAAAGACTCGAAATATAACCGATCTGAAGTATCATAATCGGTTGAAACGGTTTCTGGATTACAGTTAACCATAATGGTTTCATAACCATCATCACGCATGGCAAAAGCTGCATGCACACAACAATAGTCGAACTCTATGCCCTGACCAATGCGGTTAGGCCCACCACCTAAAATAATGATTTTGTCTCTATCTGTGGGTGCTGCTTCACATTCTTCATCATAGGTTGAATACATATAAGCGGTGCTAGTTGCGAATTCGGCTGCACAGGTATCAACACGTTTGTAAACAGGTCTTACTTCTAATTGATGACGATGTTTTCTAACATTCTTTTCAGTGTCATGAAGTAACTTGGCCAAGCGACGATCAGAGAAACCTTTGCGCTTAAGCTGGAACAGCTCACGCTTATCAATATCTTTTAGGAAGCGCTCTTTCAGACCCTGTTCTGAATCAATAATATCTTTGATTTGCACCAAGAACCAAGGATCAATAGCAGTGTAGTCAAATACCGCTTCCAGATTCATTCCAAAGCGGAAGGCATCACCGACATACAAGATACGCTCACTACCTACATCAGTAAGTTGCTGACGTAAAATATCCTTAGCATTATCTGCTTCGAGGTCAACACGTTCGTCCAAACCATCAATACCCGTCTCCAAACCACGTAATGCTTTTTGGAAAGACTCTTGGAAAGTACGACCAATAGCCATGACTTCACCTACAGATTTCATCTGTGTGGTCAATCTGTCATCCGCTTGCGGGAATTTCTCAAAAGTGAAACGTGGGATTTTAGTAACCACGTAGTCAATACTAGGCTCAAAGGATGCAGGTGTTGCACCACCCGTAATATCATTCTTTAATTCATCAAGCGTATAACCCACCGCTAGCTTTGCTGCTACTTTAGCAATCGGAAACCCAGTGGCTTTTGAAGCAAGTGCTGATGAGCGAGAAACCCGTGGATTCATCTCAATAATCACCATTCGACCATTCTCAGGGTTAATCGAGAACTGTACATTCGATCCACCCGTATCCACGCAAATCTTACGCAATACATCTAACGATGCATTGCGCATAATCTGGTATTCTTTATCGGTAAGCGTTTGTGCAGGTGCAACCGTAATAGAATCACCCGTATGGATACCCATAGGATCAAGGTTCTCTATCGAACAGATAATAATACAGTTATCTTTGTGGTCACGAACCACTTCCATTTCGTATTCTTTCCAACCTAGTAAAGACTCTTCAATAAGAACCTCTGTGGTTGGAGAAAGGTCTAATCCACGAGAGACAATATCTTCATATTCATCTTGGTTATAAGCAATTCCTCCACCTGATCCACCCATGGTAAAGGAAGGACGGATGATCATAGGAAAACCAATATCCTGCTGGATTCTATGTGCATCTTCCATGTTGTGTGCAACATCGGAGCGAGCAGATGACAAACCAATTTCATCCATCGCTTCACGGAATTTCAGACGATCTTCTGCCATATCAATAGCTTTACTCGTCGCACCGATCATTTCAACATTGTACTTTTCCAGAACACCTTTGCTTTCCAGTTCCAACGCACAGTTCAATGCGGTTTGCCCACCCATGGTTGGCAATAGCGCATCAGGCTTTTCTTTTTCGATAATGGCTTCAACCACATCCCATTGAATAGGCTCAATATAAATAGCATCTGCCATTTCAGGGTCGGTCATAATCGTAGCCGGATTGGAGTTAACCAAAATGACCCGATAGCCTTCCTCACGCAATGCTTTACATGCCTGAGCACCCGAGTAATCAAATTCACACGCCTGACCAATGATAATTGGCCCTGCACCAATGATTAATATACTTTTAATATCCGTACGTTTTGGCATTAGCTACTCTTATTCTCTTGCATCATGGAAATAAACTGGTCAAACACAAGCGCTACATCATGCGGGCCTGGACTGGCTTCGGGATGTCCCTGGAAACCAATGGCAGGACAATCTGTTCGGCTAATACCCTGCAAGGTATTGTCAAACAAAGAGCGGTGGGTAGGTTGTAAATTTGTCGGCAATGACGACTCATCCACTGCAAAACCGTGGTTCTGACTGGTGATCATTACTTTTTCAGTGGCTAGATCCTGTACCGGATGATTCGCACCATGATGACCAAATTTCATCTTGCTTGTCTTGGCTCCACTTGCCAGACCCAACAGTTGATGGCCTAAGCAAATCCCAAACGTAGGTAACTTGGTTTCCAGCACTTCCTGAATAGCTTTAATTGCATAATCACAAGGCTCTGGATCACCAGGGCCATTGGATAAAAACACACCATCAGGGTTCATAGCTAATACGGCACTAGCGGGAGTCTTAGCAGGAACGACCGTAACGTGGCAACCGCGATCAACGAGCATTCTTAAAATGTTTTTCTTGATGCCAAAATCATAAGCAACCACATTAAAATCAGCTGTATCTTTCTCAACAGATTTAGCATCTTCAGGGTTTAACTGCCATGAGCCTAAATTCCACTCATACGATTTTTCAGTAGTAACCTCTTTAGCAAGATCTAGTCCTTTTAATCCGGAAAATGATTTAGCCGCCTCTAGTGCTTCGACTACAGAAATATCATCACCAGCATCTATACCTGAAATAATGCAACCACCCTGTGCCCCTTTCTCCCGTAAAAGTCGTGTCAATCGACGGGTATCAATATCCGCAATAGCCACTACTTCACGACGTTGCAAATAATCAGGCAAAGACTCCTGAGCACGCCAGTTGCTATATAACATGGGCACATCTTTTACGATCAAACCCGCTGCAAAAATAGTATCAGCTTCTTCATCTTCGGAGGTCACACCGACGTTACCGATATGAGGGTAAGTTAAAGTTATCAGCTGCTTAGCATAAGAAGGATCCGTCAGGATTTCCTGATAGCCCGTCAAAGCCGTATTAAAGACCACTTCACCCACTGACTTGCCGTCACAACCAATTGATTCACCTTGAAAAATGCTACCGTCTTCAAGAACCAATATCGCACGTTTTCTCACAGAAATTAGACCTCCGTTCACCCGCCCAAGATGGGCACACAAAATAAGCAGAGTGGAAGTCCAGTCTGCTTATTAAAAGATGGGCATATATTAAAGGAAAGCGACATAGACTGTCTATGACTTAATCGCATCAAACAAACCACTATTACTACCTATTATCGCTTTGTCTGTAAGTTGATGCATTTAGGAATAATTGGATGAAGTTTCATACTTGATAAAGGGGTTATCTACGCCCAGACAAACTGACCACGTTAATTTAAATAAACTGCAACATCATGATTAGCGTTT
>CAZDMX010000217.1:0-4688 GCA_964506085.1 uncultured Thiothrix sp.
CTTCAGCACTCTAGTCATTCTCGCTACGTTTCAACTGAGTTTTTTAGGTTTAACCATTGATGTTCATCTTCTTGGTACGTAGCCCGAACCAACTCAGACTCTTCAAATTCATCAACCGCAATTATCCCCGCAAGTTGTGATTCAAAATAACTAAGTTGTGTAGCCTCTTTTGCATCAATAATCGCGTATTCAACACCTATGTCAATCAGCGCCTGCCCACGTAATTTCGGTAGTAATCCATCCTTAATTGCTGTCTTTAATTTATTATGCAGCGGCTTTAATTTCAGCATTTGCATAAACACACGATTCACTTCAGCCAAAGGATTATTTTCTCCTCGTTGTAAGTACAAACCATCAATTAAACGCTGTCGGGCAGGGGTATCTTCACTGACAGCATCGGTAACAGCATGTACAAGACTATCTGCGGGTGCTTTAAAGCGTTTACCTATAGGGAATGCAGTTATTTTCAAAAAATTCGCAGCGATACGATTAGGAAAGTTATCTATGATCTCATTAAAGGCAATTTGATATTCATACAACAGATGATCTAGTGACCATTGCACCAGCGGCCATTCACTAGCTTCACAGCCTGAATCTTCATGCTGTTTCATGACCATACTTGAGAGATACAGCATACTCAGCAAATCACCTAAGCGTGCGGATAGCATCTCTTTAAACTTCAATTTAGCGCCAAGAGTTAGCATGGCTATATCAGCGGTCATCGCAAACACACTACTTAAACGATTTATATGCTGGTAATACGGTGCCAGGTTTTTATTTGCATCCGTTACAGAGTCACCAACAAGGTTAGAACCAACCGTTCCAAAGACAAAAGAACGCGCAATATTGCTAATGCTAAAGCCCAGGTGACTTGTCAGCACCTCATCAAATGCTGTTAGATTTTCATCACTGTCCTCGGCAGAGGCCAATTCCATTTCTTTTAGTGAATAAGGATGCGCCCTAATCGCGCCCTGCCCAAAGATCATCAAATTACGAGTGAGAATATTCGCACCTTCAACGGTTATCCCAACCGGTATGGATTCATACAAATCAGCAATGTAATTCTTTGAGCCTTTCATAATCGCCTTACCGCCATGAATATCCATCGCGTCTATTGCAGCCTGACGACCCATTTCAGTACAGTGATATTTGATAATAGCTGAGGGCACACTGGGTTTTTCACCATCTACTACCGCCTGAATAGTTTGTAACCGTGCTGCATTGATAATGTAGGTATAACCTGCAATACGCGCTAATGGCTTTTGAACACCTTCAAATTTTGCAATGGGTACACCAAATTGCTGGCGTAGATTAGCGTAAGCACTTGTTCCCAGTAGGCTACGTTTACTAACGACCGTTCCTGTAGTGGGCAAAGTAACAGCACGCCCCACTGACAGACAGTTAACCAGCATCCGCCAGCCATGGCCTGCCATTTCTTCGCCACCAATAATAAAATCAAGCGGCACAAATACGTCCTTACCTTGAATAGGCCCATTTAAAAACGTATCGCCAATCGGCAAATGGCGTTTCCCAATTTCAACACCTGCGGTATCACGAGGAATTAGCGCACAGGTAATACCGTAATCTTTAGGCTCACCTATCAAACCATCGGGATCTTTTAAACGAAAAGCCAACCCTACCAATGTCGCTATCGGTGCTAAAGTGATATAACGCTTGTCAAAATTGAGTAGCATACCCAGCACTTCTTTACCTTCCCATTGACCTCTTGTCACTATTCCAGTATCAGGAAGCGAAGTAGCATCCGATCCTACATTCGGGCCGGTTAGTGCAAAACAGGGAATCTCTTTACCACTCGCTAGACGAGGCAGATAGTAGTCTTTTTGTGCCGCAGTTCCATATTTGATCAGTAACTCCCCCGGACCTAGTGAGTTCGGCACACCCACCAGATAGCTAACACCACTACCCGTATTAGAGAGTTTTAACAAAACTTGAGATTGAGCTACTGCTGAGAACTCAAGTCCCCCATATTTTTTTGGAATAATCATTCCCAAAAAACCATTATTCCTTACAAAATCGAGAATGTGATCAGGGATAGTATTGAACTCATGGTTGATTTCCCACAGGTCGCACATGGCACAAAGCTCTTCTGTCGTACCCTCAATAAAATCTTGTTCTGCTTTGGTAGTAGATGGAATAGCCGCTGAGCGAAGCTTGTTCCAGTCTGGTTTGCCACTAAACAATTCACCATCCCACCAGACAGTGCCAGCATCAATAGCTACGCGTTCAGTTTCAGAGATAGGAGGTAAGATACGACGTAACATGTGCAACATGGGTTTTGAAACCCATTGCTTGCGCAACGATGGAACCACAAATACACCACTGATTAATGTGGCTAAAGCCGTTAGTAGAACTAGAAAACTACTCACAGGCAATATGAGTGCAAGTATTGTTGTGACTAACAATGTAAGCGTTACTGTTTGAATACTACTTTTTCGATAAGCTAGTGTAATTAGTATGGCTATCGTGGCTACAGCAAAAACTAGGCTGAGCATTTTTTAACTCCTCTCATCAATATGAGTGTTATTGCCCGCCATGCGTTGTGTAATTAATGAAATAGAGCGAGCGTTCGCTTTATTTAAGTGTAGGTATGATATACTTTTAGGTCAAGGTATTTCTGAGAAACGTAGCTTAAGGACGAATAGTATGAATTTCATGACTGACATCATGAACATAAACAAACACGACATGCGTTTTGCTCAGTATAAGAAACACTTTAGCTTTCAAAATGGT
Source organism: uncultured Thiothrix sp. (assembly GCA_964506085.1). GTDB lineage: Bacteria > Pseudomonadota > Gammaproteobacteria > Thiotrichales > Thiotrichaceae > HyVt-477. Next base: position 2,752 of record CAZDMX010000217.1, read on the forward strand.
GCCTTGTATAGGCTAATTTTTTCAAGACATGCTGATAAAATCAAACTCAGTAAAGAAAAATTTGCTACAAAAAATCTTCAGAAAATATTTACTGCAACTTTCCAGCTTGTTCCAAAAATTGGCTTTCAAACCATGTCACTACGTGACTTATCAGCGGAGACGGGTTTGAGTATGGGTGGCCTTTATTCAACTATTTCTTATAAAGAAAATATCGCTATTATTGTGAAAGATATAGTCGGGTTAGTTTGCCAGCAACTTATTGAAAAGGCGAATGCGGAAAAAGACCCCAAATTGGCTCTGGAAATAATGATACGTGGCTATCTGTATGCCTCGGCCTTGTTACAGCCTTGGTTTTATTTTCTCTATTTCGAAACCCGTAGCCTACCGTTAAAAGATCAGAATGAATCAAAGAACATAGAACTCACAACGGTTGCGGAAGTAGCACACTTTATTGATGAAATACGTGCGAAAAATAGTGGTGCGGGGAATAATAAGGACAAGCAAACAGAGACAGCCTCAACACTTATAGCCACAATGGTATTGGCGATGATTCAAGAGCGCTATTTAAAACCGTGGAAGTACAAAAAATCTGCTTCAACGATTGATGAATATGCTGATCAATGCCTGTCACTAGTCTATAAAGCGATAGACACCTGAAACTGACTTCTATTAACTATCTATTGTGACCGCCTATGTACAAGCCGCATAGGCATCTTGCCTTTAGGCCTCAACTATTAATAGAGATGCCCTAATGCTTCTACAACTGTATAAGCATCAGCAAACCTAGAGCAATGATCAAACCACCTGCAAATCGTTGTACCCATATATTTTTAACCCAGGCCGACAGTTTTTTTGCAGCAAGTCCCATTGCCAAAAGATTAGGCAATGTTCCAAGACCAAAAGCCAACATCAGCAATGCGCCTTCAATAGCGCTGCCCGCTGACAACGTCCAGATCAAAATAGTGTAAACAAGCCCGCAAGGTAGCCAACCCCAGAGTAAACCCAAAGGTAGTGCTTTATAAAAATGTGTTGCTGGAATAAATCGTCGGCTAACTGGCTCTATATATTTCCACAGATGTCGGCCGATTTTTTCCAGATAAGCTATACCTCTCCAGATGCCAGCCAAATAAAGTCCAAGCGCTATCATAAACAGTGCGGCGATCATTGAAAACATAGATCTGGTTTGTTTTATATCGGCTAGTGTAAGTGCGTCCATAGCATACCCTGCCATGCTACCCATACCACCCACTATTCCACCCGCTATCATATAGCCAAGAATGCGACCAAGGTTATAACCTAATAAAATATTGAGAGGTGATGAGGTTTTAGGAGACGACCCTGAAACAGGAATATTAGAAAGGGAGTTATTAGTAGCAGGAGTGTTAAATGAAAGGGCTGCGACAATACCCCCGCACATCCCAAAGCAATGAACGCCACCTAGAAGCCCAACTAGAAACGCGCCCAGATAGTTAGCTTGGGACAGCCACTCCATTGGTTAGTTGAGCGTTACATTCAGATTGTATTTACCCGCATCATAACCAGAGAAGATATCTTCGACCATTGGATGTTCAATAGGTGCGCCTTCATCATCATCTTCGAGATTCCTTTCGGCCACGTAAGTTACTACGCTTTCATCATCAACTAGCACATGATACCAAGGAGCATCTTTGGGTGGATGGCTATTTGCATTTTCTTCATACCATTCATCAGAACCTTGAAAGCTAGGATCAACATCAACGATGACACCTCGATAATTAAAGTTACGATGATGGATGATTTGACCGATATTAAATGACGCTAAATGTGTAGTCACGATATACCCTCTTACTTATCGTTATGTGAACAGCTATCAAAATAAGGTTGCTATTTTATATTTCAAGTCTTGGAGATTATCTCCTCTATTATTTTAGAGATAAAAGCTTAGTTATAGTTCCTAA
>CAZDMX010000218.1:0-4685 GCA_964506085.1 uncultured Thiothrix sp.
CAGTGAACTGTTTGCCCATTTCCCCGGGCTAATAGACATGCTTCCTGATAGATACAAAGGGGCTAATACAACGCTGCATAAACAACTGTGTGCCAAACCTGCCTATGCGTCGAGGATTCACTATATTGCTGGTGCATATTCACGCACGCCTATTACGATGTCATCTCCTGATGAATTCATAACCAATGGAAAAGGGGATGGTAGTGCAAGATGGGATCAGATACCGACATGGATTACTCAAGATAGAATCTGGTACATGGGTGAAGCCTTGCACGGTAATTTATTAGCGATGCCAAATACTTTTTCTGCAGTGGCGGAATTGGTTATCAATAGTAGTACGCAGCAATTAACAAATACGCAACCCACACCCAAAACATCTCGCTCGTTAAAACACACCAAATTAAACCCTGGCAAAATTTCTCTGCTATATCCCACCGTGATTGATATAGAGAATACGGCATTACGAGGTAGTACCGTTGTCGCTCAGGGCAACAATAGCGCAGCACCTCATTGTGCACATATTCGTATTGTTAACGGTGATTTACAGTTTATTGATCATCCCATTGTAGTAGGACATTATTTACAAGATGGTATCAAGTCAGCAGAGGCGGTTATTGATAGAGCACTTGATAATATGCTGTCAGGTCTTTATCGAAAGAACCTATATCCGGGCGAGATTGGGACAGCGGAGGTAATCACCCGCCGAGGCCTAGAGCTACAAGCCTTTGGTGCAGTGATTGTCGGCTTAGGTGCAATGGGCGGTTTAACGGTACGAAAACTACGTGCTACGTTACGCGATGGAATGATTAAATATGGTTTGCATCAGCGAGAACTACGCAATAACTGTCAAACAAGAGCGCAAAAATCCCATCCAATAGCCTTGTCCAGTTTACTCATAGGAGCAGGCTCTGGAGGAATAAGCATTGAAGACAGCGTCATGGCATTATTACATGCCGTATCCGATGCTAATACGATACTCATTGAAATGCATTGTGAACCTATAGCCAGGCTAGACATTGTTGAACTCTATGAAGATATTGCAATTAGCGCAGCACGATCCTTGCAGAAAGTTCAAGCTCAGTTTGGATGTAATTTGAGTGTTGAACCCTTAATAGTCTCCATTCAAGGAGTGCAAAGACACGCTGCATCCGATGAAAGAGATAACTGGTGGCGGCATCTTCAGATAATAGCGGATGACACAGGAAAGCTGGTTTTTTCTCCATTAGCTGATCGTGCAGGTATGGATACAACGGTTCTAGCTACACAGACTAAACTGATAGACAACTTGATTGAGCAGTCAACTCAGGAGACTCGGTTTAATCGGCTTTTTAGTCAAACATTGTTCAGTTTACTTATCCCTAACGGATTGAAAGAACAGGTGCTTGATGATAATGGTATGGTGTTACTGTTAAATAAAAAAGCGGCTATCTATCCGTGGGAAATGTTAGTTCCTACCAATGCTGGCAGGCTGCATAGCAAACAAAATAATCAGGCTCCTTTTGCCACGGAAATTGGTTTAATTCGCAAGTTACATACTGAAGTCGATCTAAGCCATCCTACTGCTATCAATCAGAAAGCGATGATTATTGGTGATCCCATTTCTTCTTTTGTTGACTTGCCAGGTGCTCAACAAGAAGCAAATCTAGTCAAAAAGATTCTAATCGAGTCGAGAATCTTTGAGGTCGGTAACAATACATTGATTCGATCGCAGGCAGTAAACATCGTTTCTAAAATGATGAACACACCGGTACAAATACTACATCTAGCGGGACATGGAATATTCATTCCACCGGGTGAAAGCTTCAACGGTACATCTTATCCAGACGGATTGGCAGGCATGGTATTGGGTGATGATATTTATTTAACTGAAACAGAAGTACAACAGCTTGAGTCGGTTCCTGAACTGGTTTTTATTAACTGCTGCCATCTTGGGAAAATAGCTCAAAGAAAGAATCTTTCTGATGAAGATAAAGCTGCTTTAGGTCATTCTCGCTCAGCATTTGCGGCTAATTTGGGTACGGCCTTTATTGAGGCAGGTGCGAAATGCGTGGTGGCAGCAGGCTGGGAAGTGGATGATGCGGCGGCGCTAGAATTCGCATCGACTTTTTATGAGCATATGATCCGTCATGGAGATAATTTTGGTGATGCCAGCAAATACGCACGTATTGCCGTTTATAAAAAATATCCCCACACCAACACATGGGGTGCATATCAATGTTATGGAGATCCGTTATTCCGCCTTCAGGGTATCAACTCAAGCAAGGCTTCTGGTAAAACGGGGCAAAGCAATCTGACGGTATTTCATTCGCCCAGGGAGCTTGTTGTCTGGTCTAAAAACGTTTGTGCCCATTCCATTTTGAGTCGTAAACAGCGACAACGGCTTTTAAAAGAAACTCGTAGCAGGGCTGAGCATTTACCGAAAGCGTGGACACAAGATGCCTGCGTTCTGGAAGCTATTGCGAATGTTTTTGCCAAGACCAACGAGGATGTACAGGCATTGGCCTGCTACAAAAAAGCGGCACAGTGTGAAGATTCAAGCCTTTCCTTGAAGGCTATGGAAACGCAAATCCAACTATTCACTCAGTTATCCGAAGAAATGTTCCACTTCTTTCGTCAGTATAAAACGATGAAAAAATTTGATGAAAAATACATAAACCCGGCTATGCAACTGATTAACAATTTGCTTGATCTAGGCGAGAACAAACAACGAATATTCCTAAAAGCCGTAGCCTACCAGCATTATGGTTTGATAAAGCTATTCACGGATAAGGGTAATAAAAAGACGGCACTAGCACAGCAACATTTAAAGATTTCGCATGACCTGTTTTATAAAAATAGCAAACAGGCATTTGATCACAATGGAGAACATGATGCTGCGGCATTATTAAATGCAGCTAGTATCTGGTTAGGGTTTGGAGCTAGGGGTAGGGGCTATAAAACGGGCTTAAACCGCTATATTCGCGAGTTAAAACAGCTTAAATCTCAGCTTGAGTCGCGGAATCTTAAAGTCACCTTTGTTAGCAGAGAAGCTTTATTGCGTTGTCTGCTAATTCAGCGATTATTACTTGCCCGAAAGAATGATGTTATCTCTAATACAAGGTCAAAACCAAAATCCAAACAGGGTTTTAAACTGCGTGACTTGCTCAAGCAGTACGCAAAACTACTACAATCGTGTGATGAAGAGCAGCACAAGTTAGTTCTTAAACCTCTGCGTTTTTTATATACCTATCTTGGCATAAGCTGGGATGAAAAAAGTCAACGTGTAATAGAACAAGTGAAAGACCTACATGACGAATTGGATTAGATAGAGTTATATGGGCATTAGTCTGGACAGATTGGGGAAACACAACTACCATGTATCATTCATACTTGTTAGTTAGCGTCTGACGTAAAGTAGATTATGTAGGTTGCGGGTGACGACTGTATGGACACAGGAGGTAGGGTAACGCATGGAGCAGTTACCGAGGAACGAACCCCAACGTGACAAACTTTGTTGGGGTTCCTACGTCACCCGCAACCTACCAATTACGACTTTTTGCGATGCACGTTCCTAAGTAGGGCGAAAAGGTATTTTCTTGCTTTCAGGATACTAACTAATTAAATTAAGTCTTTTTGTGACAATTTAGGGGAGCTCCATTTACCATGAAAAAAATAATATCTACCTTTATTAGTGTTTGTACATTAATAGCAATCACCTCTGCTCATGCAGAAAAGCCCACAACAAATTGGACTTATCAAGGTAAATCCGGCCCGGAATATTGGGGAGAGTTGTCAGTAGACAATGTAGCCTGTAGCAAGGGGAAAAATCAGTCACCGATCAATATTGACACCGAAGCAACTATTGATTTCAAACAAGAAGGAATCAAGCTCAATTATAGCATGTTAGTAGCTGATTCAATTAAGAATACAGGCCGTAGTATTGAAGTGGTCATGCGTAGTGGTGGGAGCATGATATTAGATGATGTTGAATATGAGTTGAAGCAATTTAATTTTCATACCCCCAGTGAAAACACAGTCAATGGAAAACATTTTCCACTAGAAGCTCATTTTATGCATCAAAATGATGACGGTGAGCTGGCTGTTCTAGCAATGTTATTTATTCCTGGCAAAGCCGATGCTACGTTGAATGCCTTATGGGAAAGCATGCCTATGAAAGCTGGTGAATCAACACGGTTATCGTCGAAGTCTCTGAAGACTATAGAAACTGATTCAAAGTTCTCTAATTATTATAGATTCAATGGTTCTCTAACAACACCACCCTGTACCGAAGGGGTGCGATGGGTGGTGATGCAAACACCTATGACGGTATCAGAAGAACAAATCAAGCTGCTTCAGACTGCTTTAAAATATCCAAACAATCGCCCTGTACAAAAAATTAATGCTCGGCAGATTCTTGAGTGATGATGTCTTTAGTATGAGACATTCAGGTGTTACGTAGTCATCTATCGATCTGATTAAATATTGATCTATCTTGTTGTTCCTGTTAAGGTTGCATTGCAATTGTTTGTAATGGGCTATACAGGGGTAATATCCATGATTACAAAAAGATACAAGAAAAGATGCCATTCATGTGGCAGCTATAACATCAGACGAGTTCGTCGTGGTTTTGTTAAGAAATATCTACTAAGAGTAGAATCAGTTTACAGCTGTCCCGATTGTAACGCTCGAGAAAAAGAACAAGAGGG
>CAZDMX010000219.1:0-4670 GCA_964506085.1 uncultured Thiothrix sp.
TTTACAGAAAACCTTTAGATTCAGTGCTATAGGCATTCGCAGTAGTTTCAACTGCGTTTTTTAGGTTAAACCTAGATGTGAGGCTTCAGAGGCTGTGACTTAATCAACCTAAAAAACGATCTTAACTTTCAAAACGCATAGACAGGTCAACGGCTTTTATATCTTTGGTAATCTCACCAATAGAAATACAATCCACTCCTGTCTGTGCAATGGACTTCACAGTATCAAGCGACACACCACCTGATGCTTCAAGTTCTATCTTGCCAGCATTGATCTCCACCGCTTTTTCCATCTCATCCAACGAGAAATTATCCAGCATAATAATGTCAGCTCCAGCGGTACTTGCTTCTTGAAACTCTGCAATATTTTCGGTTTCAACTTCTATCTTTAAATCAGGATGTAATAATTTTGCCTGCTCCACAGCCTGTGAAATAGATCCGGCCGCCATTATATGATTTTCTTTGATCAATATGCGATCATATAGACCCATCCGATGATTACTACCGCCACCACAAAGTACGGCATATTTTTGCGCCTGTCTGAGTCCTGGTATTGTCTTCCGAGTATCTAGAATTTTTGCTGTAGTTGCTTCTACTGCTTTTACATAAGTGCGAGTAATGGTTGCTGTAGCTGATAATAGCTGTAAGAAATTTAACCCTACTCGTTCTCCACTTAGCAAGGATCGAGAAGCACCTTGTATCCGACATAACACAGCGCCCTGCTCTATCAGGTCGCTATCTTTGAAATACCATTGCACAATGACGGAATTATCAATCTGCCGAAAGGCTTCATCCAGCCAGGCTGCCCCGGCTAATACGGCATGATCACGGCATATAATCGTAGCCTTCGATACTTCATCAAGAGGAATTAGATCTGCGGTTACATCACCATCTCCAATATCTTCTTGCAAAGCAGTTTGTACGGATTGAGAAATATTATTGGGTAGCTTCATTGTTGAGTAGCTTCATCCTTGTTTTTTTACACATAAAAAAAGGCAGCAACCCAGCAGAGTCACTCCCTTCTATTATAGATGATAAGACTAGTTTAATCTTTCAAACGAGTGATTCCCATCATCTTCAACATGGTCTTCTCATAGAATGGCTCAGAAGAACCTTTCTTCATCTTACGAATAAAGTATTTCTCGAACGCAATCTTCGCAAGATGAACCCATTTGCCTTTCTTGAACCAGGCTACATTTCTAGGTGGAATCTGTGGAATTGCCACAAATGCTGCACCCGTGTCACCCATGTCAGCCAGACATACAGCAGCCCAAGTACCTTGTGCTGTAGGCACTTTGCCTTCCAGTTCTGCCTGAATGTTGTGTACACAAGCAGTCACCATCGACTCAATCATATAACCCGTCTTTGGCGCGCCAGTAGGAACCGGTGTTGCCTCAACAGGAGGAATAGCAATACACACACCTGCCGCATAAATATTGGGGTATTTTGGATTACGCTGATGGTCATCAACCAGTACAAAACCACGCGGATTACATAAACCTTCAACCGCTACTACAGCATCAACACCGAAGAAAGCCGGTAGCATCATCGCTATATCAAATTCAACTTCATGCTGCTTAACGACATCACCACCTTCTGCGATCTCATCAACAAAGACTTTTCCTTCTTCAAATTTGGTGGTCTTTGCGTTGACAATCCACTGGATATGGCGACTACGAAATTCAGACTCAAGCATACCTTTGGAGTCACCGACACCAGCAAGTCCCAAATGGCCGATATAGGGCTCAGAAGAGATGTACTTAATATAAAACTTATCACGTATCTTACGCTTGCACAGATCCGTATCAAGGATAAAGGCGAACTCATAAGCTGGACCGAAACAACTGGCGAACGGAGCAGCTCCGACTACAATCGTACCACTACCTTTTGCAAGCAACTTTTGGTAATCTTCATAGAAAGCCAGTGCGTGATCAACAGAGCAAATCGAATGAGAATGGTGATCAGGCCCTGAACCTTCAAGCTCATCAAAATGAAGTTTTGGACCTGTGGCGATCAATAAATAATCATATTCAACCGTATCACCGTTAGCCAGCTCAAGCTTGTTATTGTCAGCATCAATTTTGTCGCAACGAGAAGCTATAAAATTAATATTCTTTTTGTTTAAGTACTTACCAATTGGAAAGGTAATATCGCTACGGCTTCTCCAGCCCACTCCAACCCATGGGTTTGAAGGTACGAACTGGAAATAATCTTGCTCATTCACAACAGTAACCTGATGTGCTATCCCCAATTCATCTCGCAGTTCATATGCGGCAGGCATGCCCCCTGTCCCGCAACCTAATACAACGATGTGCGCCATAGTAACTCTCCTGTTTTTATGGTAATGATGCTATATCTTTTTTAGCCGTTCTGCGTCTACCTAATGTAGTGCAATGGGATCATGAAACATACAAGCGGTCAATATTAATTAGCACTTAGTTATATTCTAATCAGTCATTAACAGCTTGACTGAGCATGCTAAACTTATCATAAGTTAATAACTAACACAGACATCATGCACATATATTTAGTCGGCGGAGCAGTCAGAGATAAACTACTCAATTTACCCATAAAAGATCGGGACTGGGTGATCACGGGTGCAACCCCTGAGAAGATGACGAAACTTGGCTACAAACCCGTAGGCAAAGATTTCCCTGTGTTCTTGCATCCCGACACAAATGAAGAATATGCATTAGCACGCACTGAACGAAAAACCAGTAAGGGCTATCATGGCTTCGACTTTAACGCATCGTCCGAAGTTACTTTAAAACAAGATTTGTTACGACGTGACTTAACCATCAATGCCATTGCTGAAGATGAAAAAGGCAACCTCCACGATTACTATGGCGGTCGAGAAGATCTGGAAAATAAAATTCTGCGCCATGTCTCAACAGCTTTTGTTGAAGACCCCGTACGTATTTTACGGGTTGCCCGCTTCGCTGCCCGCTATGCAAACCTCGGCTTTACCATCGCCGAAGAAACCTTACAATTAATGACCAACATGGTAGCAACAGGGGAAGTAAATGCACTGGTAGCCGAGCGTGTCTGGCAAGAAACAGAACGTGCTTTGAGTGAACCACAGCCAGAAGTCTATTTCACCACATTACGTGAATGCGGCGCATTGAAAGTTCTCTTTCCCGATATCGATAGGCTTTTTGGCGTACCTCAACCGGCAAAGTGGCATCCAGAAATTGATACAGGCATTCACACCATGATGGTGCTTCAACAAGCGGTTCTACTGAGCAATGATGCAGAAGTCCGATTTGCAGCACTCACTCACGATTTAGGCAAAGGCACAACCCCAAAAGATATTTTACCCAGCCACTTTGGACACGAAGACCGTAGCCACGATTTGTTGATAGACCTCTGCAAACAATACCGTATCCCAAAGCGTTTTAGTGAATTGGCGAAAATAACCGCGAAATATCACACCCATATTCACAAAGCATTCGACATTAAAGCTAAAACGGTTCTCAAAGTAATGACAGCTTGTGATGTCTATCGCAAACCCGAACGCTTTAGCCAGATGTTACTAGCCTGTAAAGCAGATAGCAGAGGCAGAACCGGATTTGAAGAAAACCCATATTCGCAATTAGAATTTTATGAGCAAGCTGCCGATATTTGCAGAGCCGTTGAAGTGAAGGACATTATTGCCGACGGTATTACAGGAGTAAGGATTAAAGAAGAATTGCATAAAAAAAGAATGTCCGCGCTGAAATCCTTTATGAAAATACAGACGGGCGCTAGATGACCCTATGCGTCAAGCTTCATTGGAAACGAGACACGGTGAGAGTTATTCAGAATTCAACACGTAATCTATGATCATTTTGTTCGTAGTAGATGCAGTCAGCACATATAGCTTACTTGATTTGAAGCAATTTAGAGGTGTGTGAATCAACTCATCACTTGCGTTGTAAGTAGGTTACCGTTATACCCAGTTTTCGATTCTTAACTCTTTCACTCTTTCGAATTCATGTACATTGTTTGTTACTAATGTAGCATTGAGACTACTAGCATGAGCGGCAATTAGTAAATCCATATTGCCTATCATCATTCCATTTTTTTGTAAAAAAGTGTGTATCTTGGCATATTTTCTACCTGCGGATTCGTCCCAATTTTGTACCGTGATTAAAGATAAAAAATCTAGTAACTCCTCTTTTCTTTCCTCTTTAATATTTTTTGGACTTTTTTCGATACCTGACCAAAGTTCAGCGTAGACAATTGATGATACATGTATTTCTTCTGTAGCTTCAAAAGTCTCTAGTACACTAGCAGGTCTTTGTTTAAGTACATAAATGATAATGTTTGTATCTAGCATTATCATTAAAATGACTCTCTTTCCTGAGGAAAATCATTATCTCTCTCCGCTAAGAAATCATCACCGAATGTGCTTTTTCTATTAAAAAAATCCTTCCAAGTAGGTTTTTTAGCTGATATTACAACCTCGTCACCCACCTTTCGGATATATACTTCTGAAGTATTGAACCTAAACTCTTTTGGTAGACGAACTGCTTGACTTCTTCCATTTGTAAATATTTTTGCTGTTTGTTGGTTCATTATTTACTCCTCATGCTTGATATATACTGTGAGATATATATCAAGCATGAGGAGTATAGAAGCTTATTACTTAGCCCTGAAAAGACCTATATCACAACTTTTAGCAAAGGCTTT
>CAZDMX010000220.1:0-4632 GCA_964506085.1 uncultured Thiothrix sp.
ATTATCTTCGAGCGATTCTTTGTCTTTTCCGCCCAGATTTTCCACAAAATCCGTGCTCAACTGATTTTTCTAGGATGAAGGGTAATAATATGCAAAGGTTTTGGTTTTATGATTTTTTTAGGCGAAAACTAGTCTGACACAGAGGGAAACAGTGAGATCAAGGGCGATACGTTCTTTTAATCGCTGACACTCAAAAGTAACCGTCTGACTAGCGTGTTTTTTTGGAATTTATTCTGCGGCAAATAACTGCTGGTTTACGTCGGCACTAACAAAGATCGCTAGGCGGGTAACAGCTTGAAATTTTTGTCCATTGGGTTGTTGTATTAAAATGGCTAAGATGAAGTTGTCTAAGCCGAGAGGGGCACTATGGTTTAGTGGAAGGTTCCCCTGGATTGCTGGCCCTATGGGGTCGATCAGGTAACTGGCTGTTCTACCACGACATAAATGCCAAATTTATCAGAAAAGGTCAGAATAAAATCAATATGAATACTCTTATCCTGCATATCCTTTTTTCAGTTGCATTGCTATACGACGCCAGGATACTACAGCCATTAATGCAACAACTTCCCACTCGGCAAACTCCTCAATGACTCCACCGTATACCCAGCCTGGATAACGATCAAGCGCATCTATATCCAGTACATCGATGCCGATTGCGAGTAGACCGATGGGCAAAACGGCAATAAGGCAAAATTGGGCAAAGCGGTCTCCGGCAAGAGACTTGAAAAGTGTCCGCCAGACTATAAAGGCTCCGAGTGGATAAATCAATGTCGCAACATCTCCAGGGTTAAGCCAACTGGTGTCATCTGCAATTCCTGCAGGCTTGAAAACCAGAACCCGGACCCATTCATGAATCTGAAAGCGCTCATCAAGTCCGATAGCTATCAGCCCCAGTCCGGCAAGACACCAGGCGAACCAAGTTAATAATCCTTCAGTTCTCGGATGGCGAATGCCATTTGCTGTGAGCATTAGGACTCCGCCAAGAACGGCTACAACAGAAGTCCACCAGCGTGTTGCCGCCTGCTCAGCGGCAATTGTATACCAGAGATACCTTAACCAGCTGGTACTTTCAATGCTGATTTCTTTGAGCCTAGGCAAGGATCCTGTCACCTCATCTCCTTTCCAGATGTAGACAGTTTCTCCCCATTCCCATGAAATCCTGGCCCAGGCTAACATGCTGAGCGGCCAGAAGAGGGCGAGAAAAACCAAAGCGACAGTTCCCCATCGCCAAAATCCCAGCCAAATTTTGTCGTTTTTTTCAATAGGTGATGTTGGTGTTTCCATAATGAATCCTATTTCAATGTTAGCAGGTGTTTGCGCATCTTCCCAGATGCAGTCTTGGGAATATCAGGGACAAAACGCACATAAGTGGGAACACGAACGGCACCGAGTTCCTTTGCACAGTACTGGCGAATGCTGTCTGCATTTAACTCGACATCATTTTCAGCGATGATATAGGCACAAATCGCCTCTCCTCTGGTTTTATCCGGTATGCCAAGTACTGCGACTTCGGATACACCGGTGATTCGATTAATAGTTGCTTCAATACTTGATGCCGATATCGATTCTCCCATAACTTTGATGATATCTTTGCTTCGCCCCGAGATGGTCAGATAACCGTGCCTATCCAGACAACCCAAATCGCCTGTGCGTAGCCATCCGTCTTGTATTACTTTGGCAGTTGCCTGCTGATCTCTATAATAACCAGTCATGATATTATCCCCCCGTACCCATACCTCACCAACTTCTCCTGGACTGCAGGATTGACCATTTTCAGAGACAATATTTACTGCTACTCCTGGCAGCGGTTTTCCGCAAGAGCTGGAATGTTCATTAATCTCTCCCGGTGGCATACAGGTAACCCGAGTCGATGCCTCGGTCAGGCCATACATTAGAATCACACCATCTGGAAAGCGTTGCTGGAGTTGGCTAATGGATTCCACCGATAAAGCGCCTCCGGCAACAGTGATAACGCGCAGATGAGTAAGTCTTTGCGCGTTAAATTCGACTAAGCGCAAAAGCAGGTTGGCGAGATAAGGTACCAAGGGTAGATGAGTCACCTTTTGAGTTTCAAGTATCTGCAATAGATTCCGAGGCGTAATCACTTGCTCGGTGAATACAATAGGTGATCCAAGGTAGGTTGCAAGTAGCAGGATACTCTTACCGTAAGTATAATAAAGTGGAAGATGACCGGAAAAACATTCTACAGGCCTGCCAGCATTTAATCCTAGCGAGCAGGCAATGGCCTTTACAGTCCAGCCGAGATTGTTGTGGGTGAGACAGACTCCCTTGACTTCCCCAGTGGTGCCGGAGGTATAAACAATTGAAGCTACTGCATCTGGCATGGGTGCGGGGAGACTACTTGCTATTTGCCCAGGATTACATCCTTCAAGGATTTCTGCCAGACGAAAACTCATGGACTGATTTTTTTGAGATGTCATCGCCGAAGATTGAATCAGGATGGATAACTCGGCACAGCTAGAATCTACATCCAAAATGCGAACAGCGTGAATCTTTTCTGCAATTCTTATCCCGGAATCGGACTTGTTAAGCTGATTAAGGAGTTCTTTGTCTGCCAAGCCCGGATTAAGTTCAACGCTTACCTTACCGGCTAGTAGAATTCCCCAGTATAAAATGACGTAATTTATTCCATTTTCAGCCAGTAGAGCGACTCGGGAATTGTCAGTCTCCACACTGGATAGAAGTTCTGCCACTTGCTTTGCGCGATGGCCAAGCTCGCGGTAACTCAATGTTTCAGCGTCTATCAAGATAGCTGGATAATCGGCGTATTGGGATATTGCTGTTTCAAATATTGAACAGATTGAATTATTCATATCCCTGTCCAGTTTGATATAAATTGCATGCTTGTCGTCATTACCAGTGAACCCCAAGAGCTGCAAATACCAGGCGTACACTGTCCATGATGCTATGGTCAAGTGGTACATGATGAAAGGGACGTATCAATATAAAAAGCCCGATGGTGCCTATGACAGCTAATATATCTTGTCCGATTTTCCAGCCCCAAGTCCAGGGCCGGCGTTTTCCACGACGCCTGAGCAACCAGACCTGAGTTGTTGCGATAGCAATGCCTAGCAGTACATAATAAGGAAAAGTACGCAACTGAGCTCCAACAACTTTAAGGGTGATGCCATAGTAGAGACAATCGTACATCACATGGTAAAGCATATTGCCGAATCCTGCAGCAGCAAAAGTGGCTACAAAGATACGGAGCTTGAGGTTTTTCTTGAAGAAACGCAGGAAAACAGGATAGTAAAATACACGAACCAGAAACTCCCGATAATAATACGAATAACGTTTCCAGAACTCCACAAGATTGGTAGACAGGAAAGGTTTCTGGAAATAGGGTTCAATGTCATAACCAAACAGCCGCCAAAGACCCACTTTCAGGTGAGCCACCGCAGTCCACAGCAAGTAGAAACTCATAAAAGTATAGAGTAGTAGCATCCATACCGATAAAACATCCGGGATTAGCCCCTGCTCCATATGGGATAGCAATTTACCATAACTCCTTATCGGTTCCATGCCGAGCGCTTCCATGCCAAGCCTGAATAGTTTTAGAAATACTGGTCTGATGGCGAAGAAAAAGATGGATAGTGTGATCAGCCAAACACCGGATAGTACTATGCGATTTTTGTCGCGGGCAAAAAAAGAGTTATTTAAATAGCTATACCCCAGAGGAATTCGGCTTAGCCAGTGGAAATTGGAGAATGTCGCTGGGGAAAAAAATGTTGCGAGGTATTCTGATAATTTTAGATTCTGAGGTACACCACCGTCCTTGAGGTCTAGCGAGTACATGACCACTCGTTCCCACTGCCAGAAAAAAAGCAGCCAACCCAAAGGATGTAGAAACTCTTCGCGGCCTACCCAGCTATTCCAGCTAAGCGCAATAGCAATAAAAACCAGACTGCTATGAGCCGTTAAAGCATGAATCCATGCCTTTGCCCTGGATTGCAAAAGGGGGTGATAAAATTGGCTATAGCCTAAATAGAGCAAAGGGGTAGTCAAGGCAGTTTTCACCACAAGTACGCCAATATCGGGATTTCCCGGTGATGCAGAAAGCCAGCCTCCACAAGCTATAATGGCTAGACTCCCAAGCGTACTTGCCCGGTTAGGTATAGGTGCATGGAAATTGATATAAGCAATCAAATGCCAGGAAAGAAATAACAACAGCACCGGTAGTCCGAGTACCCAGCTTACACCGAAACAGGTCAGCACGATCAAGGGATGCTTTTTATACTGAACAGGTAAATAGTAGGCCAGGAGAAAACCAAGGCCAGTCATTAGCAGCAAAACACGTCTTTGCTCGTGGTTTCCCAAATTGCTGGCACGGTGCATCCATGAACTGGTTTTTAGGTGATTGTCGCTAGAAAAGGCACGACCGAGAATTTCGTGATGTTCCGCTGCATACATTCCAGGTGGAGGATAACTGGCCATCCAGTCTGTCCAAAGATAAGTAAGCAGGAACAGAAATGCAATGACCACCACTGGCACCCAATGCTGGTGTTGATCATTGGCTCGGCGGATTTCGTTGCTTATTTCACCCCTAGCCTGCATTTTTCACTTCCATACTGCAATGAGTGATAATCATACTCTTTGTCATGCATTCGCTTT
>CAZDMX010000221.1:0-4629 GCA_964506085.1 uncultured Thiothrix sp.
ACATTCCTTTGTTCCATCAATGCAACTCCTTAATTTCATCCTGATAAGGAAAAACTCCCTCTACCTAGCAAGAGGGAGTTGTAAAAGTAGATTATGTAGGTTGCGGGTGAGGAAGAACCCCAACGTGACAAGCTTTGTTGGGGTTCCTACGTTACCCACAACCTACCAATGACAACTTTTACGACACCCTCCTTAGAAGCGAGGGGACTATTTCTGGATGTTAACTAAATCATTATAGGCGATACTTGTATCTTGATGATCAACTTTATGTAAATAGCTGATATCAGCCATTCCCTGCTTCAGTAATTGACTCACGAGATTATCCGCTGAAGGTAGAACTTTGGCATCCTGTTTTCGAAATAGTTCCAGTAATCTGTCTTGGCCTTCCTGATATTGAGCAGCAATCTCCAACGTCCATTGTATTTGTTGATCTAGATTATGGCGGTCTTCATAACGATTAACCACATCAAATAATTGGCTCAGTTGTAGATTCTTCAGATTAATAGACGAATCCAAATAATTTGCATCGTTGGTTGCAACCCGCGTAGAGTTCAATTTGTGATCAGTTTCATGCTTACCCTGTAAACTAAACATAAAATGGTTGTTAGTAGATTCCAATAGGTCATCGCCTTGTTTGAAAACTATTTCATCCATTTCCAGACTAATGGGAATAGCATTAGCGTCTGACTCATAAACACCCTCCGCCGATCCCGCAGAAATACTCAATTTCATATCAGACACTTCATACTCTAAAGCAGCAGAGTCTATACGGTAATGTCGGCGTAAATCATAATCAACCAGAACCTTGGCAGAAAAAGGATTATCGTCACCAAAGAGCCGAGCTAATAGCACTTTGGCATCATCATTAAGCTGCGATTGATCCAGATACATTTGCAGGTTCGCTGTGGCCAATTGCAGGTTCGTATCATTAAAAACAATGGGACCATGTTTGATATCAACCCGAAAAACCAGATTAGAGAGCGCATCATTTATATTCTGGTCGTTTGAGAGCAAACGCACATCCATTTGTGCGGCAAATAACGAACGCTCATAGGTGATTAATTCAAGAAAAAAAGTATCCGAGGATTGAGCACTTGATTCTACAAGGGAGGTGCGAATTTTGTTTTCAGTCTGTTCTGCGATATAAAACGTAGCTGCTAACCAACCACCTAGTATTAATGTTACTAACATCAAACCCAGTAGCTTAAACCCGAAAATATTATTATTTTTATTACTGATCATAAGTAATAAAAATACAGGAAAGTAGATGTACCAGCGCTTAAGCCCGATAGATTAGCTCAAGAATCAGTAATTTCCAGCCGTAGAAGGCTGGTGGAGCTTGTGGAAACCAACAACTTTAAAAGAGATGAGGTTTGCGTAACCCGAAACTGCCCAGACTTATTTTCTTACTAATTTCTGTGGTGGATTACCATGCCAATATGCCCATTCAATTAAAGCATCATGTGCACCTCTACCTCGCTGCCTTGCCGTCACATCATTGTGCAAAATAGACACGATATAATCTCGCCCGTCCGCGCCACGCACGTACCCTGCAATCGCCCTGGTATCTCGTAAAGTACCTGTTTTAAAACGCCCACGTCCGGCAACAGGTGTATTGCGCAAGCGTTTTTTCATCGTGCCATCTCTACCCGCCACTGCAAGAGAGTTACTCAACAAATGACGATGAGGGCTACGATAAGCATGCAATAAGAGCTCACCTATATGCCGTGCACTAATACGTGACCAGCGACTTAACCCTGAGCCATTTTCAATGCGTAATTCTGGAAATTTCATACCTTGTGAATTTAACCATTGCTTGATAGCTAACTCACTTTTTCGAGGGGTAGAAGGCGCGCCCAGTTTTCGAGCACCAATAGTCAGCATAACCTGCCTTGCCATTAAGTTATTACTCTCTTTATTGACTTCCTGAATGATTTGACTCAGCGGAGCAGACAGATGCCGATGTAGCAAACGAGCATTGCCGGGAGTCGTGCCTCGAGCAAAACGAGCGTTAAGCGTACCCCCTACATCCCGCTTCCAGAAACGCTGTAAACTCGCAAAAATCATACTTGGTGAATCAGTGATAGCTTTTTTATAACTGCGTTTCCCACAACGTGTTGAATAGCGCCCACTAAAAGTAACCACGTGTCCTTTTGGGCTAGAGGACACACTCATTCGAGGACTTCTGGCGCTCCCTCTACAACGGACACGTACAGATTTAATACGGTTAACTACCCGCACGTTATGAGCGGGAGTGGGTGTATAAATACTAGGTCGACCCCGTACGTTTTGAACAATAAACTCGCTGGTTTTTTCATTAAAAAGTAATGCGTCTGGCTGTGCATTGTACGTTTCGTAACGCTTACCATCAAAAGCACCAGGGTTAATATTTGGAGGTTGAAAGTAACTCGTATCAAACACGACATTACCGTTGACGTTTTTAACTCCTTTGCGGCGTAATTGCTTCAGCATGTTACGTAAATCTACTGTTTTGAAATCTGGCGAGCCATAGCCCTTAATAATTAAATTACCATTTAACGTACCTCCGCGTAGATTTCCTGTCATATAAATCTCGGTAGGCCAGCGATAGTTTGCACCTAATGTTCCCAAAGCCGCATAGGTCGTCACAAGTTTCATCACAGAGGCTGGAGACTTTGGGCTATTTTCGTTAAAAACCATCATCGGCTGTTTATCGCCAATACGCAGTACAAAGGCTCCCATCGTGCTTGGGTTTACATTGGATTTTTGTAATAGATTTCTGACATTCCAAGGTAGCTGTCGCAACATACTTCCTTGCTGAGCAGGTCGCCATTTCGTCTTGGGTTGTGGAACTTGAGTATTATTATGAGCGCGTTGTGTAATTTGTGGCGTACTTCTAACCGGTATATTTCGAGTAGATGCATTAGAGTGAACGGAAGGAACAACTGATTCAGACATTAACCAGTCAAATTCAGCCTTAGACATTCCTATATCGGCGATTGCCGCTATTGGAATGCCTATTAATAAGACTGAAACCCAAATTTTTAACCGTATTGCCCTCGGTATCATTATACTTCCCCAGAAACTTAAACCTAATTATTAAATATATAGTATAAATATTTGATTAATATTCGTATAAATTATGCGCTCTTTCTTTGTAAGTTTCAACAGATAGCCTTCTCCAAGATGAAATGATCCTGAACTAAGCCTGCATTTT
The DNA here is from genome assembly GCA_964506085.1 of uncultured Thiothrix sp. GTDB lineage: Bacteria > Pseudomonadota > Gammaproteobacteria > Thiotrichales > Thiotrichaceae > HyVt-477. Next base: position 3,197 of record CAZDMX010000221.1, read on the forward strand.
CAATAAGAAATGAGCCTTTTAACACAATTTTTTAACAAAAAAACAGTCTTGAGAAACCTGCCTATTTCAGGGTCATTTATGGATTGGAAAATACTCAGACTAAGTCTTAGTTAGGAACGTGCATGGAATAACTTCGACAACTATAACGCAGAATTATTGTTTCAGATGGGGGGATCTCAAAAGGCGCATAGTCACTCTACGCAACGATTTGAGATTCCCCCATCTGGGACAATAAAGCAAATTAGAGTGTCGAAGTTATTTCATGCACGTTCCTTAGTGAGTATTTAGAAAGGATGGGAACTAATTATGCAGAATGATTGAAAAATAATTGAAATAAGGTATAAAAGCTTCTTCATCAATAATAGGACGTACACATGGCTAACTCTCTACGCGACCAGCTATTTCAAGCAGGCCTTGTCACTGAAGAGCAAGTAACTGAGGTTGAAAAGCCAAAGAATAAAAAGCCACGAACTCATAAAAAATCCCACCCGAAGCCAAAAAAGAAGATTAAAACGCCTCAATCTGATCTCGCTCGTTTTTATCAGCAACGTACCAACCAAGAACGAAAAGAAAAACAACAAGCAGAAAAACAAAGGCAAGAAGCGGCTCAACTCAAAAAAGAACGTCGCCAGAAAGTGGGTAGACTTATTAAAGAAAATGCTTTAAAAGAAGATGAAGGTGAAATTCGCTATAACTTTGTTGTGGGGACAAGTATTAAGTATTTATTCGTCACCGAAACTCAACAACAGCAACTCTCAAAAGGAAATCTGGCTATCACTTTCCTTGGTGGGAAAAAACACTTAATCCCTGTAGAAACAGGTAAAAAAATACTGGAAATTGATCCTGAAAAGATAGTCATTCTGTCGGAATAAGTACTCGTTTCATACGGTTGCATCCCAAAAAAAATGAATTCACATGGAAGTTACACTATAGTTACTTTTTGACAATTAGTAATACAATAGGAGTTAACTATGGGAATGATGGCGGATTTTAAAGAGTTTGCAATGGGCGGAAACCTGATAGACATGGCGACCGGTATTATTATCGGTGTTGCATCGGGAAAACTAATTTCTTCATTAGTAGACGATGTCATTATGCCACCTATCGCATATGCAATGGGAGGAACTGATTTTTCAAAGCTTGGTTATATTCTTCAAGCTACCGGAGCTGGAGAAAATGGCGATGAACCCTTAATGCTGAAATGGGGTGCTTTTACCCAAAGCCTGATTGACTTTTTGATCATCATGTTTGTTGTTTTTATTATCATCAAAATTGCAACGCGTAATAAGAAAAAAGAGGATGGCCCTTCACAAGAAGACCTTTTAACAGATATTCGTGACTTGCTAAAAAGTAAATAAAGACTTTCTACTTAAGGGTATCTCTATTAATTAGAATTTTCGTTCGAGTCCAAGGCGGATCATTTTTGAGAACCG
>CAZDMX010000222.1:0-4623 GCA_964506085.1 uncultured Thiothrix sp.
GTTCAAACGAAGCATGTTGTTTACGTGCAGCGATTACAGCACGGCAAGCAGGGTACGTTGAGCGCCGAGGTTTACACTTTTCCCAGAAATCATCATTAAAACGGGTTCCAGGAATGTGTTGTTGAATAGTCTTCCATATCCCACGTATCTGCGCTTGCATATCAGCAGGCATGGGTTGATCTGAATCAGCGGCAAGCCCACCCACTAATGAAATTACGGTTATAGATTTAGGAAGTTCTTTTAAGACCTGTAACCAGGTAGGACGGAAACCCCAGCACCAACTGCACATGGGGTCGTGAATGTAATAAAGGATAGTGTTTTTATCCACCGTGAATAACCTACAACTCTATACCTTAGAAAGTAATTCCTGATGGACTTCCTTATCCAGTCTGGCGCCAAAGGTTGATACAACTTTGGCAGCAGCCATATTCGCCAAGCTCCCTGCTTGTTCATCAGTTAACCCGTGGGTTATGCCATAAAGGAAAGCCCCGGCAAACATGTCGCCAGCACCATTAGTATCAACAGCATCAGCATTTTGTGCATGAACATAGGTTGTTTCGCCGTTATGTACGATACACGCACCTTTATCACCTAATGTAATAACCAGTCTGCCTACCTTTGGAGCTAGGGAAGATATAGCCTCCTCAAGGTTGTCTGTGCCAGTGAAAGTCAATGCCTCTTCTTCATTGCAGAATAAAATATCAACACCTTCGGCAAACATTTCTTTAATACCATCACCGAAATAAGTCACCATAGAAGGATCAGAAAACGTCATGGCTGTTTTTATGCCATTATCAGTCGCTACTTTTCTTGCTTTTAATACGGCTTTCCTGGAAACATCAGAGGTCACTAAGTAGCCTTCAATATAAAGATATTCTGCTTGTTTGAGTTCATCCAAATGTAACTCTTCCTCAGAGAAATCTGAGGTAATACCTAGAAACGTATTCATAGTGCGCTCTGCATCTGGAGTCACCATAACGATACACTTTCCGGTATTACCATCGCATTGAACCTTGTCCAGAAAAGTAGTTACCCCCGCTTCATGTAAGTTGGTTCTATAGAAGTCACCTTGCTCATCATTCGCGACTTTACAGGCATAAAACGTATCACCTCCGAATTGACTGATAGCAACAATACTGTTTGCAGCAGAACCGCCACCCGCACGTTTCTTTAAACCGAACTGGTCTTTTAATGTATTAAGCAGTGTTATATGTGCTTCTTCATCAAGCAAAGACATCATTCCTTTTTCGATATTATTTTCTTTTAAAAATTCGTCGGTAACTTCAAATTCGTTATCTACCAGCGCATTCCCGATAGCATAAACGTGATATTTCATGTTTTTTCTCATAGTTGGATATAGTTGGGTTCTAGTCTGCTATCCTATACATTAACTGATTCAGCTTCTAGTCATTTTATCGCTAAAATCGATGTAGGAACAGAGGTTGAAACATAAGATAAAAGCAATAATCTAGAAAACGCTGGTTTAAAGTTGGAAAACAGATGATTGCCCATATGTATTGAGTGTCTTTTTCATTCATAGCCGTATCAAGATATAATCTGTAATGAATGAAGGAGAATAGAGATGACCAAAGAGATAATTGATCATGTTAGCAGTCCGATTCGATCGTGAACTAACGGGAAAAAATAGCATCTCATATTTTATAGACACCCATTTTAATTAGAGGCAAAGTATCAAATGGCTGATGATACCGACCATCAGAATGATTCAGGATTAGCGGTTGAAGAATCCCGTCCTGATGTAAAGGAACCGAAGCTATACAAAGTTATACTTCTCAACGATGACTTCACTCCAATGGAGTTTGTCGTAGAAGTACTAAGATTGTTCTTCGGTTTAGATCAAGAAAGATCCACGCGCATCATGCTAAACGTACATACAAAAGGCAAAGGTGTTTGTGGGGTCTATACTAGAGATATAGCAGAAACAAAGGTTGCTCAGGTAAATCAGTTTGCCCGGGAGAATGAACATCCGCTGTTATGCACAATGGAGGAAAACTAACCGCTACTAGCTAGTTTTCACGACAATTTTAGTCGTTGTGAGGGTACAGAAAGTGCTTAAGGATTTCTATTTGGTAGGGCTTAATTCCGTAAGGGAACTAGTCTGGCTTCATCAGACTTCCTTAAGGAGCTTGGAAATATAACAAGGGAGTAATCATGCTTAGCACAGAAGTCGAATATTCTATCAATACGCTATTTCGTGATGCACGCGAAAAACGCCATGAGTTCGTAACAGTTGAACATTTGCTGTTTGCCATGGCTAGCAACCCCAATGCAGCCGATGCATTACGTGCATGTGGTATAGACATCCCCGTCTTACAAACAGAACTGGATAGCTTTATCGAAGACAGCACTCCTGTTCTATTCGGTGAGGATGAGCGAGAGACTCAACCGACATTGGGTTTCCAAAGAGTCATCCAGCGCGCTGTTTATCATGTCCAGGCTTCCGGGAAAGAAGAAGTTTCTGGGGAAAACATCCTTATCGCTATTTTTGGTGAACCCGAATCACACGCCGTTTACTATTTAAATAGACAGAACATGTCCCGTCTTGATTTAGTTAATTACGTTTCCCATGGTGTGCATAAATATGAAGACGAACCTTCATTGACCGACCTGTTGGGTGAAGATGCTGACCCCAGTTTAGAGCCTGTCGATTCAGAGAATGGAGAGCCTAGTGAAAATGCATTGGATAAATTTTCTATCAATCTGAATCAACGGGCGCGCGAAGGGAAAATTGACCCTCTAATCGGTCGTGATCAAGAAGTTGAACGCACGGTGCAAGTACTTTGCCGCCGCCGTAAGAACAATCCATTGTTAGTAGGCGAAGCAGGTGTAGGTAAAACCGCGATAGCCGAAGGTCTAGCAAAGAGAATTGTAGACGGACAAGTACCAGAAGTACTCTCAAGTGCCGTTATTTACTCATTGGATTTAGGCGCTTTAGTGGCAGGAACAAAGTACCGTGGCGATTTCGAAAAACGTCTTAAAGCGGTGCTCAATCAAATTAAACAAGAAGAGCACGCGGTATTATTTATTGATGAAATCCATATCATTATCGGTGCAGGGGCAACCTCTGGTGGCACAATGGATGCCTCAAATCTTATCAAGCCAGTGTTAGCCAATGGCGAGCTAAAATGTATCGGCTCTACAACCTATCAGGAATACCACGGTATTTTTGAGAAAGACCGCGCTCTGGCACGTCGCTTCCAGAAGATTGATATTATCGAGCCAACCGTTGCCGATACAATAAAAATACTCCAAGGACTAAAGAGTCGTTACGAAACCCACCATAAAGTTAAGTATACGAATCCTGCATTGAAAACAGCAGCCGAATTATCAGCGCGTTATATCACCGATAGATATTTGCCAGATAAAGCGATTGATGTCATTGATGAAGCAGGAGCGAACCGACAGCTTCAATCAGGGGCGTCACGGAAAAAGACCATCTCGGTTAAAGACATTGAAGCCATCGTTGCAAAAATTGCGCGTATTCCACCTAAGACCGTGTCCACATCCGATATGGCCGTACTGCAACGTCTGGATAATAACCTTAAGCGTGTTGTATTTGGTCAGGATAATGCTATTGATCAATTGGTCACGGCTATTAAAATGGCACGCTCAGGTCTGCGTGAAGATAACAAAACCATCGGTGCTTTCTTATTCGCTGGCCCTACAGGGGTTGGTAAAACTGAAGTGACTAAGCAGTTGGCAGAACATTTGGGTATTGAACTGCTACGCTTTGATATGTCTGAATATATGGAACGTCATACCGTTTCACGTTTAATAGGTGCTCCTCCTGGCTATGTAGGATATGACGAAGGTGGCTTACTGACAGAAGCGATTATAAAAAATCCTCATGCCGTATTGTTGATGGATGAGATTGAAAAGGCTCACCCCGATGTCTTCAATATATTGTTACAAGTAATGGACAACGGTTTTTTGACGGATAGCAATGGCCGTAAAGTAGACTTTCGTAATGTGATTCTGGTGATGACAAGTAATGCTGGAGCGGAAAATATGAGCCGAGCATCTATCGGTTTCACTGAACAGAATCATAGTCTGGATTCGGGTAAGGCCGTAGAAAAAACATTTACACCCGAGTTTAGAAATCGACTTGATGCCATTATCCAGTTTAATCCTCTTGATAAAGATGTGATTGAACATGTAGTGGATAAATTCTTGATTCAGCTTGAAACACAGCTAGAAGATAAGAAAGTGACTATTATTGTTGATGACAAAGCAAAACGCTGGTTGGCTGATAAAGGCTATGATCGTGTTATGGGCGCACGACCCATGGCAAGAGTGATTCAGGAGAATATTAAGCGACCATTGGCTGATGAAATTCTGTTTGGTGCATTAAGTCATGGCGGTGTAGTAAGAGTGACTGTGGTCAAAGGCAAGCTGAAGCTTAATTTCGACAAAGAAACAGAAGCTATTACATAAACCACAATTAACTGATGGCACAACCGACCCGCTAGTACAACGAACGGTAATTACGATAAATAATTCTGGCGAGGATAAATCGTTGAGAACAAGGCATCGTGACGAGTCATAGCCTAGGCTGTCGAAATAAGCTTGTTTCGGCTAATTATTACAAGCTTATTTTCTGGA
>CAZDMX010000223.1:0-4615 GCA_964506085.1 uncultured Thiothrix sp.
AGGTGTTGGTTCTGTAACGAATTAATTTCAAACTTGGGTTTTGAATTCAGAGTTTTTTAGGTTTAATGAGCAAGATTTTATCTTTATTGATTGAAATTAGTTTTTGCTTGTAGAGTCGACCTAGCGCCTTTTTATAATTCTTTTTACTAACGCCAAATTGCTGATAAATAACGTCAGGTATACTTTTATCGGTAATCTTGGATACACCTGCATTTTTTTCTAAATAGCGCAGTATTTTTTCCATTAATTCATCGCGGGTTTCGCCTGCGGGTAACTGTAAACAGAGATCAATTTTCTTGTCGTCTCTGATGGTCTTGATGTAGCCTGAAACGCGTTGCCCATATTTCAATGTCTGGAACACTTCATTCTCATAAATAAGACCCAGGTGGGTGTGGTTAATCACTGCCTTGTAGCCAAGGTCGGTACGCCCGCAAATGAGCAAGTCTACGGCTTGTCGAGGTTTAAAATAAATACCTTCTTCACTGAGCCAGCCGTCGAGTTTGGCCGTTGCTGTAATTCGTTCACTGATTTCATCAATATAAACATTGACCACGTAAGACCGGCCGATTTCCATACGACCATTTTGCTCGCTATGCGGGACTAGTAAGTCTTTTGGTAATCCCCAATCTAGAAATGCGCCGGTATTGTTAACATCGACTACTTTTAAATGAGCACACTGCTCAACCATGACAAGAGGCGTTTCGGTAGTGGCAATAAGGCGGTCATCAGAGTCTTTATATAAGAAGGCTATGATATCATCATCAATTTTTGTATCAGCTGGAATGTAGCGAGTTGGCATAAGAATTTCTCCCAACTCTTTGCCGTCAAGATAGATACCAAAGTCTAGTTTTTTGACGACACGCATACGGTTTAATGCACCGATTTCCATATGTTAGGTATTCCTATATGTGCAGGATGGTAGATGGCATCCTGCCAGTAAGCTAATCCCCCTTGCTATCAAGGAGGGTGTTGTAAAAGTAGATTGTGATGGTAGGTTGCGGGTGAAAAAGGAACCCCAACAAACAGCGTTACGTTGGGGTTCGTGCCTCGGTAACTGCTCCATGCGTTACCCACTCCTGGGTCCATACAGTCGTCACCCACAACCTACATGGCTTTTGCGCCACCCTCATAAGAGAAGAGGTCAGAAGTATAACTAATCTGTACGACTAGTCACTTCTAGTAAGTGATAGCCGAACTGTGTTTTAACAGGTCCTTGCACTTCATTAACAGGAGCGCTAAAAACTACTTGATCAAATTCAGGAACCATTTGACCAGGGCCGAATTCACCTAAATCACCGCCTTTCGACTTGGAAGGGCAACTAGAATGCTGTTGTGCAATTTCACCAAAATCGGCACCTTCAGTGATTTGTTTTTTGAGATCGTTACATTGATCTTCGGTTGTAACTAGAATATGTCTTGCAGATGCGCGTGGCATAAGGTTCTCCTTGAAAATTAAATTAAATTGAGTTATTTGGGTCTATGTCCACTGATCTTTGCATGGACAGGTTTGGTTGCTGCAAATTTTTCTAACTGTTCTTCAGAAGCTTTGAGTTGGTGTTTTTCTTTCCATTCGCTATAAGGCATGCCATAAATAGCTTCACAAGCTTGCTCATATGTAATATCAACCCCTAAATCTTCACCTGCTGCTAAATACCATTTACTTAGACAGTTTCTGCAAAAACCGGCCAGATTCATTAAGTCGATGTTCTGTGTATCAGTACGCTCTTGCAAATGTGCAATTAATCCGCGAAATGCAGCAGCTTCCATCTTTATACGTGTTTCATCATCCATAGTATTTCTCGCTACTAAGTCAATATTACGAGGATAGTAACAATACCCCGCTAATCACTCAATAAATTCTGCAACTCAGATAAGTAAGCACTAGCAGTGGCTTGTCTATCTTCTTCGCTCACTTGAATACGGTCTTCCCATTCAAGATGTTCTTCGGGCAATTCTTCGAGGAATCGGCTAGGTTCACAAGACAGTTTCTCCCCAAAGCGGTCACGAGATTTGGCATAGCTGATAAACAAGCGTTCTTTAGCTCGCGTAATTCCCACATAAGTAAGGCGACGCTCTTCTTCTATGCCATCACCTTCCAAGCTGTTTTGATGAGGTAAAAGGTCTTCTTCAACTCCAATCATAAACACATAAGGGAATTCGAGTCCTTTTGCACTGTGCAACGTCATAAGAGTAACAGAGTCATCCTCTTCTTCCTCTTCATTGCGTTCTAGCATATCGACCAGTGACATATGTGCGACGATATCGGCTAAATCTTCTTTGCCGTCACCATTGTCATAAAGTTTGCGTACCCATTCAACAATTTCCATGATATTGCTTATGCGCATATCAGCCGCTTTGGGGCTTTGCGAAGAATTACGTAGCCAGTCTTCATAGGAAATATCGGTAATAACACGCATCACCGTTTGCTGAGGTGGGTTATTAAGCACTTGGCGTGCTAGATCAGCAATCCAGTCTGAGAAGTACCCCATGCGTTGCCAGGCTTTACTGGAGACCTTGTTTTTAAAACCTAATTCGGTTGACGCGGCTAATAGACTAACGTGTCGTTCATTCGCATAACGACCCAGTTTTTCGAGAGTAGTAACGCCAATGGATCGCTTAGGTGTGTTAACAATTCGTAAAAAGGCAGCATCATCATCTGGATTAGTAATGAGCCGCATATAAGCGATGATGTCTTTAACCTCAGCACGTTCGAAGAAAGAAGTGCCTCCGGTTATTTTGTATGGCATATGGTTTTGTCGCAAAAAGCGTTCGAATAAACGACTCTGATGATTACTTCGATAAAGAATAGCAAAATCTTTCCATTTAGCATGTTCTTTAAAGTGAATTTTCATCATCTGACTAATGACTTGCTCGCATTCATGTTCAACTGTGCGGCAAGGCATAATACGGATTTTTTCACCTTCACCTAAGGCACTCCACAACTGCTTATCAATCAAATGAGGGTTGTGAGCAATGAGTGTATTAGCTGCTTTTAGGATGCGATCAGTAGAGCGATAGTTTTGTTCCAGCTTAACAACTTTCAGGGTAGGGTAGTCAGTCTGAAGCTGGTTTATATTTTCAGGTTTAGCTCCACGCCAAGCATAAATGGACTGATCATCGTCGCCTACAACGGTTAATCCACCGTCAATACCTGTCAGCATCTTTACCAGTTCGTACTGACAGGTATTGGTATCCTGATACTCATCAACCAGCAGATAGCGTACTTTATTCTGCCACTTTTCAAGAACCTCAGGATGCTCTTTAAATAGCATCACAGGCAGCATGATCAGATCATCAAAATCAACAGCGTTATAAGCTTTCATTTGTCGTTGATAGCGCTTGTATAATTTGGCAGCTCGTATTTCTTCAGCATTAGTCGCTAGTTCAAAGGCCTTTTCAGGAGATACGAAATCATTTTTCCATCGAGAAATAATCCAGCGAGGATCGCCGTCAGTATCTTGCTGATCAAGATCGGCTTCTTTGTGGGTTAGCTCTTTAAGGATCGTACCTGTATCCTGAGAATCGAAAATGGTAAAGCCTGGTTTGAATTTAAGAGTTTTTAGTTCTTGTCGGATAATTTTCAGACCCAGAGTATGGAAGGTAGCAACAGTTAGTCCTTTTGATTCATCTTTAGATAATAATCCCATCACACGAGATTTCATCTCTTTGGCGGCTTTATTGGTAAAGGTAATCGCGGTGATTTGATAAGGCTGAACACCGGCTTGTTGGATGAGCCATTGGATCTTGGTAGTAATTACACGTGTCTTGCCACTCCCAGCACCCGCAAGCACCAGCAAGGGAGAGCCCATATGTTCGACAGCTTCTTGTTGTTGTGGGTTAAGACCGTGCATAATAATAACAGATGATGAATTTGGGTGGCACATGATGCCTGTTTTAGTGACCTGATGTCTATCTTCAATGATATTTTTTGTGAGTATTTTCAGCTCGTCTTACTCTTTAAGAATTGGGGGATGTATATGATAGATTCAAACTTTGTTTGAATAACAAGAGAAATAAACGATGATACCTATATTGATACCTATATTGATACCTACAAAAGCTATAAGTACACTATCAGTCTGCTTGGGAATGTTGCTGCTTAGTGGCTGCGGGGATGAAAATCAAATAACAAAAGCTGGTCAAGAAGTGCCTGCAAGCTCTGCGAAGAAAATAACTATTAATCCTGATAACTTTATGGCGGGGCAGGTTGAAGCACTTAATAAAGCAAAGGCTGTCGAACGGGTTTTGCTTGAGGCATCCAAGAACCGTCTTAAGTCGATTGAATAATAGATTAACTCATGGGAAGTAGGGTGAAGGATTCCACCTTTGGATGTTTGATTTAGGTATCCCACCTTACATATCCGAATAAATGAGTTCTCTGTTGATCACGATAACTACATGAATGCACGTTAGACTTCCTGAAATAGCTTTCACTTAAAGGTATTAGATGCAAATTGATAAATTCTCAGGATTGCTTAAAAACACAACGTATATACCTTCCCCAAACTGTGATGATCGTCCAGACGGTGAAATGACACTTATTGTTCTTCATAACATTAGCTTGCCTCCAGGGGAGTTTGCTGGTTCTTATATCACTCAGCTTTTTACCAATAAG
>CAZDMX010000224.1:0-4586 GCA_964506085.1 uncultured Thiothrix sp.
CTAAAAAACTCAGTTGAAACGTAGCGAGAATGACTAGAGTGCTGAAGATAAAGGAATTTCTGGAAAATATTGGCTTTATTCGTAGTCACTCTACGGGTGAAGTCAACATTTTCCAGAAAACCTTTAGATTCAGTGCTATAGGCATTCGCAGTAGTTTCAACTGCGTTTTTTAGGTTTAATTAATAACAGCCTTATCTGAATCTTATGAATTCAGTTTCATCATGCTTACTAAAATCGACCATTGTTCCCAATATCTGCAAATAAGCAACCATGGCATCCATTTCAGTAAGCCGGTCGGGGTTACCGTCAAAGTTCCCTTGTTTAGCCTGTTTTAGCATATTCGTTTCAGCGCGGTTAATATCTAGTAGCTTTGCAACATCTTCACCGAACTGATCAACGTTCTTGGCGTACTCTTCTTTAGACAAAGAATAAGGAACACCTACTTTCTTTAGTGCCTTCATCTTTCCTTGAAGGTCTGAGTACTTCAGGTCATTTTCAAGCAACCAAGGGTAGTTCGGCATGATAGATTCAGGCACAACACTTTTGGGTTTGTTTAAATGTTGGGTATGCCACTTGCTTGAATATTTGCCACCCACACGCGCCAAATCAGGTCCCGTTCGTTTTGATCCCCATTGAAAGGGATGATCGTACTGTGACTCTGCCGCTAAGGAATAATGTCCATAGCGTAAAGCTTCATCGCGAAAAGGACGTATCATTTGTGAATGACAGGTATAACATCCTTCACGCAGATAGATATCACGACCGAGTTGCTCCAAAGGAGTATAAGGACGCACTGCATCCTTACCATCCGCATTTTTAACATCTTCCACTGTCCCCTCAATGTGGAATAAAGGGACGACTTCAACCAAGCCTCCAATACTAATTGCGGCTAACGTAAGGATGATTAATAACCCTGCATTCGTTTCGATACTTTCATGTTTCATCATAGCTCGGATCTCCTGTTAAGTACTTGCAGAAGCAGTTGTGTCAAAACGCTCTTCCTGTGCATTAGCAATGGTCTTCCACATGTTAAAGACCATAAGGAACATACCCGCCACGAAGAACATACCCGCCACCGCACGAGCTACCATTGGACCATGCATGAAGACAACGGTCTCAATAAAGCTGTATTTGAGGTTGCCGTACTGGTCGAAGGCACGAAGCATTAAGCCCTGACCAATACCCGACACCCAAAGTGCCGTTATATAAAGCAGGATACCGATAGTGGCAAAGAAGAAGTGGATATAAATCAGCTTCTGACTCCACATCTTAGTACCCCAAAGTTTTGGCATCATATGATAAAGAGAGCCAAAGGTAACCATCGCAACCCAACCTAAAGCACCTGAGTGTACGTGACCGATCGTCCAGTCGGTGTAATGTGATAGAGCGTTTACGCTTTTAAGCGCCATCATAGGGCCTTCAAATGTAGCCATTCCGTAGAATGATAATGAGGTGATCAAGAACATCATTATCGGATCAGTACGTAACTTATCCCATGCACCTGATAAGGTCATAATCCCGTTGATCATGCCACCCCAAGAAGGCAGTAACAATAGAATTGAGAAGGCAGCGGCTAGAGAAGATGTCCAATCAGGAATGGCCGTCCAATGTAAATGGTGAGTACCCACCCACATATACATAAAGCTTAATGCCCAGAAGTGAATAATAGATAAACGATAAGAATAAACCGGACGACCCGCTTGCTTAGGCACAAAGTAATACATCATTCCAAGAAAAGCAGCGGTTAGGAAGAAGCCTACGGCATTATGCCCGTACCACCACTGTGTCATCGCATCTTGCGCACCAGAGAATAAACTATAAGACTTGCTACCGAAAAAACTGACAGGCATCGCCAAATTATTGAAAACATGCAACAACGCTGTCGCCAAAATAAAGGCCATAAAGAACCAGTTAGCGACATAAATATGCGGTTGATTACGTTTTAACAACGTCATTGTGAAAACAAGGAAGTAAGCTATCCAAACAGCCAGAATCATTAAATCTACATACCACTCAGGCTCTGCGTACTCACGACCCTGAGTAACACCCATTAGATAGCCGACACCTGCTATTAGCAACGCTGCATTCCAGCCATAGAATATAAAATCAGGTAATCTACCGCCCCACAAACGAGTCTGACAGGTACGTTGGACGATATAAAAAGAGGTAGCAAATAAAGCATTACCACCAAATCCAAAGATAACACCACTGGTATGCAATGGGCGCAATCGGCCAAAAGTGATCTGAGCAATATCCCAATTCAAAAAAGGCCATGCCAGTTCTGACGCAATATAAACACCTGCCGACATCCCTACAATGCCCCAGAGTAATGTAATAATCGCGAATTTCTTCACGATATCATAGTTGTATTGCTCCGCTCGTGGTATGGGAGCTACTGCACTATGCGCCATTTCTGTGTCCTCGAAAGTTTAAGTCTTAAAATTGCCTTAGGATACACGAATATTAGGAAAAGTGAATATTCAGAAAGAAGCAGATATTAAAAAAGACAGAGATGCTGACTGTAATGATACATTTTCCATGCGGCGACACCAAAACAACCTGTTGATTAAAATAAAATAAACCCTGTTTCACTTGCTTTTTACAACCAAAAACCATTTTGAAAGTTTCGAACATGCATGACATAGGTCAGGGTTTAACCTAAAAAATCCAGTTGAAACGTAGCGAGAATGAATGTTCTGATAGGTCTACAGCCTCCTAGGATAAAAGCTCTCAGAATAAAAGAAACAACCAGATCACAGCAGCATTAATCAACGCCAAAGTCACAGCCGCCGACCCCATATCCTTAGCTCGCCCCGACAGTTCATGCGTCTCGCCACCGAAACGGTCAACTACTGCTTCGATAGCTGAGTTTAATATCTCAACAATCAGTATCAGTAAAACACTGGAAATCATCAGCCCTTTTTCAAGCCCAGTGTCGCCCAACCAAAGAGCTAGAGGTATGGCAACAGCTAGCAATAATACTTCTTGCCTAAATGCCTCTTCATGTTTATAAGCTGCTTTGACCCCTTGCCATGAAAACACCACTGCATTGACAAGGCGTTTCAAACCTTTATTGGTGTTATCTGCCACTATGGTTTCTCCCGCATGCTTTCAGAAGCATCAATATATTTTGACCAATCTTCCTGATGATCTCCCCTCACAAAAAAATAAGGATTAATCAATGAATCTTTGGTGTTATACAACAGAGGTTGCATTTGCATATCAACCAGAGAACCACCCGCTTCTTTAACTACAGCATGGCCGGCAGCTGTATCCCATTCCGAAGTAGGCCAGAAACGCGCATACAAATCTGCACTACCTTCGGCAACCAGACAAATCTTCAAGGAGCTATTCATAATAATCAATTCGTGAGAACCCACTTTTCTCAAGAATTTTTCCATTTCCCCGGATTTAGACCGATTGCCTGCTATGACGGGAGGAGAGGCTAACTGCCTTGCAGCAATAGTGGCCACCTTTCCATCCGCATCGCGCTTGAACGCTCCTTCGCCCTCAGCCGCATAGTAATTAATGCAAGTCACTGGCACGTAGACAACCCCTAAAATGGGCTGATGCTGGCTTATTAACGCAATATTCACGGTGAATTCATCGGTTTTATTCACGAACGATCGGGTTCCATCAATAGGGTCTATTAACCAATAAGTATCCCAACTGGAACGTTCAGAAAAAGGTACAGAAGCCGATTCTTCCGACATAAAAGGGATTTCAGGAGCCAGTTTTTTTAGAGCTGCTTCGATGTATTCACTAGCCAGTAAATCCGCTTCCGTCACTGGAGATTGATCTTCTTTAAACATCACATCAAAGTCACGTTTATAGACCTCCATAACCAATTCACCCGCTTTTCGAGCGATGCGTTCTACTTCAGGCAATAAATTCTTATTCATTAATTAACGACTTTCTAGGTTCAAATAATTTCTTGCCATAAATAGAGCGGCGATACTCCGTGCTTCTGTAAAATCATCACGTTCCAGTAACGACTCTAATTCAGACATTTTCCACGGCACTACTTCTATCTCCTCTGGTTCGTCCCCTTCCTCTCGTCTTGGACTTAGTTCTTTAGCGATAACAATATGAGTACGATGTTGCATATATTGAGGTGCTAAAGACACCGCTTTTAGTATCGTCAGGTTAGCGGATTCATAACCCACTTCTTCCATGATTTCTCTATTGGCGGCATGCAATATCTCTTCGTCTTTCTCAACTTTTCCCTTGGGTAAAGCCAGTTCGTACCGGTCTGTGCCTCCAGCATATTCTCGAATAAGTAAAACAGTAGCGTCATCTAGCATAGGAACAATGAGGACTGCGCCATTACCACGACTGGCGAGACGTTCATATTGACGCTTTTCACCATTGGAGAACTCAAGATCAAGCTGTTCAATATTAAATAAACGGCTACTGGCAACAATCTGCGTTTGATGAATCGTGGGTTTAGTGTGGGTTGGTTTTTGATTAGACATTAGCGCAGTGTAACAGCTATTTTTTCATCCTAAATTCCACAACGTAGTGGGGGTGTGATTAAACCTAAAAAACGCAGTTGAAACTACTGCGAATGTCTATAGCACTGAATC
>CAZDMX010000225.1:0-4586 GCA_964506085.1 uncultured Thiothrix sp.
TAGATTCAGTGCTATAGGCATTCGCAGTAGTTTCAACTGCGTTTTTTAGGTTTAAACATAAATGCCTGATTCTATAACTTCTCAGGCTTCAGGTAAGCTCATCCTAACGGGAGAGTACTCAATACTACTGGGTAAAACAGCTATAGCTTTTGCCACTCAGCAAGCCACACAAGTAAAAATTAGTCTAATCAACACACCAATAATAGAAGTTGCTTCTGCATTTTCTAACGGCAAGTCTTGGTCTATAGATGAAATGCTAGAGATTTACCACCACATCAGAGAACGGCATGAGTCTTTTATTAGTGGTAACTTGAATATTGAGCAAGTTATGCATGATCCAAGTCATTTGGTCTTGGCATCCATCGCTCAATTTTTTATTACTCACCAATGCCACCCACGCCAACAAGGTTGTCGTGTTGAAATTACTTCCGATATTCCATTAGGATCAGGTATGGGGTCTTCTGCGAGTGTCATTGTGGCTTGTCTAAAATCCTTATACTTATCTTTTGGTATACCCATAAAAAACTCATCTTTTCTAATTGAAGCCAATGCTATCGAGTCTTTGCAGCACGGCAAAACAAAAGGATTAGATGTTGCACAAAGTTATTATGGTGATTGGTTGCATATGTTTCAGGAAAAATCCGAACAGATACAGATTCATCCTTTTAAGCCTCGTTTTTCTCCTGCTCTGTTAGCTGTACACACGGGACAACCGGAAGTATCAACGGGAGAATGTGTTCAGCATGTGCTAAAACATCATCGCAGTGATACTTCTGTTTGGTCTGAGTTTAATCAAATCGCCCTGTCATGGTTGCAACTTTTACAAACAACAGACGGCTATACCAAAAACACAAAAGACACAAAAAACAATAAAACGGTCATCCAGCTCATCCAGCAGAATCATCGACTACTTGAAAAAATAGGTATCGTTCCCGAAAAAGTAGCAGATTTTATCGAAAACGTTGAAAAACAGGGAGGAGCCGCCAAAATATCCGGGGCTGGAGCACATAAAGGAAACTCAGCGGGCATGATACTAACAACTGGCATTTCCAAAGAATCACTACAAAACCTGTGTACACAATATCGTTACAAACAGCTCTCCTTACTATGACTCTATTTAAATCATCGTCACCTGGCTCCATTATGTTATTCGGAGAACATTCAGTTCTGGCAGGGTTTCCGGCAATGGGTATCGCGGTTGATCAATTTCTGAATATTGAATGGCATGTAGATGACGGTTGTAGCGTTAGCATTATTTCTGAATTAGGAAACTATCAATCTACTTGGGATGACATAGGCCAACATCCCAAATTAAACTTTGTAATAGCAACACTGCAACAATTCGCACAGGTTTACCCCCAGATCAAACAGGTTAGTCTTGAGCTGAACATACAAAGTTACATCAATCCTTTTTGGGGGCTTGGTTCCTCCGCAGCGGTTACTGCAGCGGTGTTATCTGGACTGGCTCAAATCTCCTGTGAATTGCAAAGTAGAGAAAAGATTTCTTTAAACGATGCATTTACTATAGGTTTAAAGGCTATTCGGCAGGTACAAGGAGGGGGGTCTGGAACTGATTTAGCCATCAGCCTTGCTGGTGGTTGTGTGGGCTTTCATCCTAAGACACAGCAGATCACATCGCTAACACTCTCATTACCCTTTACCCTAGTGTATTTAGGTTACAAGACCCCAACGCCTGAGGTCTTAAAGTGGGTGGAAAAACAATGGGAAAACAATCCCGATGGGTTACAGCAAATATACAAAACAATGGGAGAGATTACTTACACTGCACTAGCTGCACTAAAAACAACACAGGCGAATACACTTGAGAACCTGGGTGCATTAATGAATCAATATCAATTACTCATGCAGGATTTAGGAGTAGCAGATGAACAAACTAACAGTTTGTTAGCTCAGCTTCATTCTAATGCAGACTTTTTAGGTGTAAAAATATCTGGGTCAGGTCTAGGTGATTGCGTCATTGCTTTAGGTAAAAGCCAACAGCTTTATAACAATCAGATCACGTTAAATAGCACGTCTAAAGGTGCGTGGGTATAGGGTTACTACTCACAGTTTGCTATGTTACTGCTATCCCAGTTTTTCCAACCACTTCTTTTTTCGCCTCAACATTCTAATCTTTTGCCGATGAGTTATCCATTTCTGTTGAATGATATTCAGGGTGTTTTCTAAATACTTTATAAGACACATAGAAATAGATTCAAACGTCATTAATTTTTCTTCCAAGAGTTGTTTCATGGCTTACATCATCAATAGTAAAGTGCTAGAAATCAAAAATAGCGCAATAACGGTAATGCCCATAATAGTGTCATTTGAGGTGATATGTTTCATGTCTATTCTCCGTATGGATATATGAATGTTCGATAGAAACAGTGTACGGAGGGAGGGTGGTCATCCTGCGACCACGGTGTGAATAAATTTTAAACTTTTCTCTTATTACCCATCTGTCTAAGCATTAATCTAATGCAAGTGCTAATTTTCCGACCCTTCGACAGGCTCAGGGCGCTACGGTAGCAGTACCCTGAGCTTGTCGAAGGGTACGAAAATCTTGCACATATTTACAATGTAAAACCAGAACCTATTGTTATTAAGTAGAATTTAACATCAGACTTAGACAAGTGGGTAATCAGGAACTTTTTTATAAAGCCTCAAAAAAAAAGAGCCAGCATATAGCTGGCTCTAAAAGTGGACGCATCATAGTGCGCCCTGTTGGGGATTGTTCGTTTGAGGGGGTTAGTCAGCTAGGATAAGTTGACCAAAGCTTTGTGGATTTTTCCATGCGCTATCATCATGTGCATTCCAAGCTAGCTTTCCATCACGTTGAGCACCATCGTCATCGTCATTGATTTGCACATCAATGCCGATTTTATGACCTGAACTGGGATGAATACCCAGTAGTTTCCAAGGGATAGAGGTTTCAAGCACATAGCCATTGTGGGTTTTGGTCATCTTTTTTTGAACGTTTCTCATGTTTCTTCGTGGTGAATTCTTACCGATTCCGATATTGTAGTCCTTCCAACGATACATAAACTGGAAGTCATTCTTTTTATCGTATGAGCTGAGTTTGCTAGCATCGGCATCAATAAATATTTCAATAGAATCGTCACCCCAAGGCATTTTTGAGTCTTTTATGAAATTATCATCGACTACATCTACGCGAATATGAAGATTCTGGCGATCCCAATGAGCTTGCCAGTTCGCACCTAAATCACGGCTGTCATTGATATCTCCGCTGATAACCTTCATAAGGCGAAAGTTTGAATGACGAGAGAAGATTCTATTAGCATCTCTGACTTTACTGATTTCATGGTGAATAGCTCCCCATTTTCCAGCTATCGCTTCTACGCTTTCGGTGATGACGTCTTTAAGTGGGCGGACCGTTGCTGGTTTGTTAGTGATTACCTTATTAAACGTTGGTGCATTAGTGCTAACACGATGTTGTGGAAGGTCGTCGTTACCAAAATCTAATGGTTCTAGTTTTCCCCGAGCAACTGAAGGTTTTGCAGTAGAAGCTTGAGCAACCACCGTCTTCGCAATGCTTCTAGCTGAAGTGCTACAACCATCCCACCAGCAGGGTTCATTCTTATTGAAAGCTAGTAAGGCTTGATATTTTGGTGCTTCATTAGCGGGTTGGGTAATATATTCTTTAATTCCCCAGCTACCTATCCATGTATATAAACGTGGAGCAGAGAAGGCTACGAACAGTTCACCGCCATTTTGCTTCCAGCCTTTTAGGAATTGATAATAAAGCGAAGCCATGCGCTTATCTTTATTGGCAAAGATTAAGTAGCGATTAGGTCCCTCACGTACGGTATGTGTTTTGTAAGCAACAAGATGCTGACCGCCTTCATAAGCAACTAAACTCACTTTATATTTTTTGGCAACCTTAGATTGATTCTTTACATGCTTTAAAATATTAGGTATCGAATAAGGGTTTTTAGGTGAATTCAATTTTTTGAAAACAGAATTTACACTTCTTATACGGTGTACTTCTTTTTGACCAATGTAGAAATAAGGCGCAATAGCTAATGCATCAGTGTGTTTATAAGCATCTTTGTAACTTAATAACATTTCAGATAAGCCTTTATTGGTAGTGAATGCACCCATAACCCGAACGATGTTCTTATTTGCGCCATAAACCTGTTCCCAAATCTTAAAGATTTCCACACTGCGCATTGAGAAAAACTTACTACCTGCCTTGTATTTATTCTTATCAAGACGGAGTTGTTGACCTTTTTTCACCATGTAATGGTGTTGTGAGAAAATCCCGTTCCACGCCTCATTGGTATATTCAATATAAGGTTTTAGATTCGGGTTGAGATTTTCTTTAACGTACTTTGCATAATTACGCACAAACTCATCGTTTGCTTTATGAGGTAAGCTGAACCATGGATCAGCACCAACCTGATTAGCTAGCTCAACCATGATTTCTAATGGTGCACCACGTATTCCCTCTTTGCCGCCCCATGTTGCTTGGCTCACTTTGGGGCGTTTATCCCAGGAGCTTAAATCATTACGTGTGATACCCGACATGTTCATAAAGCGAATGACTTTAAAGTCCTTCATGAAGT
>CAZDMX010000226.1:0-4585 GCA_964506085.1 uncultured Thiothrix sp.
AGATTCAGTGCTATAGGCATTCGCAGTAGTTTCAACTGCGTTTTTTAGGATAATATAACTACTCAGCGAGTGGTCTGATATAGGGTAACTGCTCAGATTGCCCCTGAAATCCGCCAATTCAAGACGGAAAATGTGAGTTTACATGTGTAAATGATCATTTTTTAACGCAGAAATGGTGGGTTTCAGGGGTGAGCTGAGTAGTTACTGAATAATTAACAAAAAAAGGTTACTAACATGAAGGTATTAATAACAGGGGCAGCAGGTTTTATCGGTATGCACGCAGCCATTAATTTGCTGAAGCGTGGCGACGATGTGGTCGGCATCGACGTAATGAATGATTACTATGATGTCTCTTTAAAAGAAGATCGTTTAAAGCATATTGATGAGACTGAGAAATCGGGCGCATTTACTTTTAAGAAAATTGATATGGCTGATCGCACGGCGATGGAACAGTTATTCGCTGAGGAGAAACCCGATGCAGTGATTAACTTGGCAGCTCAAGCGGGCGTTCGCTATTCGATTGATAATCCTTTGGCTTATGTGGATAGTAACCTAGTAGGTTTCGCACATATCCTTGAAGGTTGCCGACATAATGATGTAAAGCATTTGGTCTATGCATCCTCCAGCTCTGTCTATGGTGCAAATGAGTCCATGCCATTTTCGGTGGACGACAATGTTGACCATCCGGTTTCTTTATACGCCGCATCGAAAAAAGCCAATGAGTTAATGGCGCATAGCTATTCTCATCTATATGGCATGTCCACAACTGGTTTACGCTTCTTTACCGTATATGGGCCATGGGGAAGACCAGACATGTCGCCGATTAAGTTTGCCAAGGCAATTACCGAGGGTGAGCCTATAGATGTTTATAACTATGGTAAGCACCAGCGAGATTTCACCTATATTGATGATATTGTAGATGGCTTGATTGCCGTTTTAGATAAGCCCGCGCAACCAGATGAAAATTGGGATGGAAAGAACCCTAGCCCGGCAAGCAGTAAAGCACCATGGAAAATTTACAATATTGGTAACAATGATACAGTGGAGTTATTGGACTACATCACCTGTATAGAAAAACATTTGGGCATCAAGGCTGAGATGAATATGCTACCGTTACAAGCTGGCGATGTGGTAGCAACTTATGCTGATGTGGATGCATTGATTGCCGATGTCGGCTACAAGCCCGGCACTGAGCTTGATGAAGGGATAGCCAAGTTTATTAGCTGGTATAAAGAATATTATTCATGAATGCTGTGATTCACAATGAGACCGTCGGAAAAGCCTTTAAGCTATTGCCTAAAGCCATTACAGCTCTGCTCGCTGTTATTTTGGCCATTATGCTCGCTTCACTTTTCTGGCTTGTCTTTACGCCTGAAAGTGCTGTACCCACCGCTTCTGTTGCTCAGCAGCAGAAAGTAAATAAAAACACTCCGCTAAAAAATTATGGGCAGATTGTTGCTAGTCAGCATATTTTTGGTAAAGAACCCATTAAAAAGGCAACTTCCAAGCCTAAAAATACGCCAACTCCTGTCACACGACTAAACCTCGTCTTATTCGGCATTGTGGCAAGAGAGGGCCGGAAAAGCTATGCCATTATCGCCAATGGGAAAAAAGCTAAACAGGGTATTTATGGGGTCGGCGAAGAGCCTCAACCAGGTGTGAAAATTGATAGTATCTTGCCCAGAAAAGTCATTTTGCGACATGCTGGGAAATTGGAAGAATTGTTATTGCCCGTAAAAAAGAGCGTATCTCGTTCTAATGCACATCTTCCTTCTGCTCCTGCTCCTACTGCAAAACTCGGGGCAACTACTTTGCCAACAAATAGTACTAATAGTGATGCCAATAAGTTACCTGAAGAAGACCTTGGAGCATTACGCGACACATTGGCTAACAACCCCGATAGACTATTAGAAATAGCCAGCATTACCGAAGCAAAAGATAAAGATGGAAATTTAACCGGATATCGCTTGTCTCCGGGCAAGAATCGCAAGATGTTTAGAAAGCTGGGGCTTAGACCTGGAGACATACTGACTCAGGTCAATGGAATTGTTTTAAATAGCCCCGCAAAGGGGTTGCTAGTCATGACCGAGCTGTCTTCTGCGGCTTCCATCTCTATTACGGTTAAACGAGGTGATCAAGAAATATCCATCGAAAAAGCCTTTTAGCGTCCTTTTTATACCTCTTTCCCGGCATCATAATATCTGAAAATTCCTGAGCAGGGTCTATACTATTCATTGTATTAGGACATTGCCTACAATCCCCTAAAATAAATAATCCTAAAAAACTCAGTTGAAACGTAGCGAGAATGACTAGAGTGCTGAAGATAAGGGATTTCTGGAAAATTTTGGCTTTATTCGTAGTCACTCTACGGGTGAAGTCAGAATTTTCCAGAAAACCTTTAGATTCAGTGCTATAGCATTCGCAGTAGTTTCAACTGCGTTTTTTTGGATAATGAAGACTTTGTACGTAAGTAAATTAGTCCTCTCCTATCTTAATTACAAATACTGGAAGTATTGTGTGTAGTAACCGCCCTGATTTTTTACCAGATTTTCGACCAGAATCTAATGACGATCTTAAATATGCAATGCAGGTGTATCCCATTTCACTGCCAGGGTGGACAATTGTCGACGTGATTCACATGACGGATCATTCGGTTCTCTATAAAGCAAAAAACAAGAGAAATGAACAGGCTGTTATTAAACGTTTCAACTATAGCCTTACTCATCTTGAAGACAAGCACATCCATGATTTCATTGAGACCGTTGACGCCATCAGAGCCATCGGTTTTTGCGGCTTGGTCGATATTTATAATACGGGGTTGTCTAGTGATGTTTTTTATTTACTAATGGAGAATTTGGATAACGGTAATTTAGCCCAGATCATTACAATGGGCATGGAAGAAGTAAGTTTGCAGCAAAAATTAGACTGGTTTGAAGACATAGTGATTTCCGTAGGGACATTACATGATGCGGGTTTGTTGCACCGTGACTTGAAACCCTCAAATATCATGTTCCGTGATAATGATGAATTGGTTTTGGTGGATTGTGGTATCGAATCTGACTGGCTTATAAAAACAGGGTTTATTAGTGAAGGGGAAGTTTATTGTACCCCCAACTATGTAAGTCCTGAACGAGCAGCAGGCAAGCCTTGCGATATACAAGCAGAAATCTATAGTCTAGGTGCTATGTTTTATGAGCTGTTATCCGGCAGAAAACCTTATCAGGCAGGTAATATAGTAGATCTAATAAAGAGACATGCATTGGCCCCCATACCTGAGTTACCAGGAGAGTCCAGATACTACCAGAAAGTACTTAACAAGATGCTTGCTAAACATCCTGATGGACGATACAAATCAGTAGATGCTGTCTTGGATGATTTGTATTTCGCTTAGTGGCTTGAAATATTCATTACGTAGCTATCAATTCAAGTTCTGTACATATATTGTTAACTTTTTTTGCAATATTTTTACTGCTAATTTATTGACCTTCTATAACTTGATGAAATTTTAGGATAAATGCAGTAACTTCATATTTGTATTATTTTAGATAATTTCTAGTCATGTTCACTGTTACGCGCTATACTTGTAGCAGTATACTAACAATCAGGTGTAACCCTATGGATATCAAAGTAAAAACGTTATTAGTTATTTCTCTCTCTGCATTATTTGTAACAGGTTGTTCTACGACTAATACAAATGGTCGTGCAGCCTTTGGGCAGCAAGTCGCCACTGACGACTCCGGCCAGAAAGGTGTTACACATACCCACAATGGCGTAGCACACACACACCCTCTCCCACAAGGTGGTTTAAGCCATTCTCATAATTACAATACGGGTAGTGCTAGTGCGAACACCAATCCCGCTACCTGTGCGCCTTGTAGATCTGGGACAACAAGAGCACCAGTGGTAACAGTGCCTGCTGTACAAGGTGGTGGTACTCAAAACAATGCAAACAGCCATGCACACAATGGTCGAAGACACAGTCATCCTCTTCCAGCGTCAGGTACTAATCATCAGCATAACCAAGAACAACAGACACAAAACAACAACAATACAACATACTATGATTACACGGGTGGTTCCTCAACAGGAAACACAGGAAGCAACTACTATAACTATGGTGGATCAAAAGGCAATGCCAGTACTAGTGGCGTAGCTCATAGTCATGGATCTAAATCGCATACACATCCATTACCCGCTTCTGGCACTAACCATTCACATAACCAAGGTTCAACCAGTATAGGTAGTACCTTTGGCGGAGGCGGCGGTACATCAAATACCGGAGCAGGTGGATGTAATACCGCTAGTGGAAGATATTATGTAGTCAAACGTAGTGAAGGTATTTATCGTGCAGCGGTCAATAGCGGTGTAAAACAAGCCGATATTATCAGACTTAACAACCTTCCTATTGGAGCTACAATTCATCCAGGACAATGTTTAAAAGTTAGATAACTTAACTTTCTGGGTTTAAAACTCCGATATAAAATAGACTGCATGTGCAGTCTATTTTTTTAGTTGTAATTTAGGGTTTCATCAACCTAAAAAACTCAGTTGAAACGTAGCGAGAATGACTAGAGTGCTGAAGATA
>CAZDMX010000227.1:0-4569 GCA_964506085.1 uncultured Thiothrix sp.
GCCAAGGCGCAGAACGCTTTGTTGGATTAAGTGCAGGAAAAACAACCATTTCAGAGCCATTGGTATAGAATTACGTTAACATTTTTTACAGATTTAAGCTTGCATGTGCTTGCAAAAAGCAGATTAATTCTAGCATAATTGAGCGTCAATTTCCAGGCGCTAGCCAGTGTTTGGTGGCCAAAATGGAGAGGTACCGAAGCGGTCATAACGGCACCGACTCGAAATCGGTTGGGGGCTTCCGCCCCACAAGGGTTCGAATCCCTTCCTCTCCGCCATTGCATTAAGAAGTTATGAGCTGCATCTGCGTTTAGCAGGAAGCTATATCATATTGCAGCATAACTCGCTTCGTATGCCTGACAGTTTCTTTGCTGTCAGGTTCGATTGAGGCCTGATCAATATTGACCCTAGAGCTAAAAACATCCATTTAATTTGGACGAGTACTGTCGGCGCATAACTTCCTTTTCTTGTTATTACGCCGATTTTTTCACAGCACCCAGTGCTTCGCTAATAGTAGCCAGTAACACATCGTTATCAACTGGTTTCTGAAGAAATGCTACAGCACCAGCAGCAAGTGCTTTTTCCTCATTCTGCCAGGGATCCCTTCCCGAGAGAACGATTATCGGCATGGTGTTTAACATCGCATCTTCGAGCCGATCCAGAACGATGAAACCATCGCCAGCCGGTAGGCCAATATCAAGTAAAATCAGGTCAGGGTTTTCCTTGCGAGTGGCAGAGATTGCTGCGATAGCGTCTGTGGCGGTAACCACTTCGTAACCACTCATCTTTAGCCGTGCCCAGAGTCCTTTTAGCTGGTCCTTATCATCTTCAATAATTAATATTTTTTGCTTGCTCATGCAACTGCCTCCATGTATTTATCGCTGTTTTCAACGATTTCTTTGATTTTCCGGATAATCTCTGCTTGCTGTGTAATTGAAATGGTCTCACCTTCGTCCAATGTTTGCCGTAAAAAAACAAGTTCATGTGTAATTTCTGGCTCAAGTCGTAAGTTTTTCAATTCCTGGCATGACTGAAGCTTTTTAGCCAGTCGCTTATTGAGCGCAGTAGCACCATTTTGGTCTGCACTGGCAATAATGAAGAGCGTTTCATCTGTTGTCATTCCATGCTGCTTCGGTAACAGCACATCACAGCCATGCAGGATTGTTCCCTCAACGACTTTGCGTGCGGTTTTCAGTGCCGCTTCGTTGGCGGCGTCTAGTTCATTAACTCTACGGGTATGGAGACTGATTTTAATCAGGCTGAGATCACTTTTATCTTGTTTCCAGGCATCAAAAACAGGTTCCATAAAGCGCTCGATTGAGTAAACAGGGAGAGTGAAATAGAAATTACTGCCTTCTCCTTCATTACTGTCTACCCAGATTCTGCCTCCATGATGTTCGACCAGTTCCTTGCAAATATTCAGGCCAAGCCCCAGGCCGTTGAGCCCTACATCGATGGCTGGATTTTGTTGGTATAACCGGTCGAATATCTTTTTTACATTTTCCGGTTGAATCCCTTCACCGGTATCACTGACTGATACCAGCACATTGCTGGGTTTATCGGCATATATTTGTGCCTTAACGGTGATTATTCCACCTGCAGGTGTGAACTTGTTGGCATTATCGATGAGGTTCGTCAATATTTGTCGAACCCGAGCCGGATCAGCAAAAACGGTCGGCAGATTGTCATCGATATCGACGATCAGGCTGATACTCTTGTCGGCGACGGCTGGCCTGAGAGCATTAATCGTTTCGCCAAGCGTTGTATCTAGAGCTATGTTGCAGAGTTCAACGCTGAGCTTACCTGTGTCCGCACGACTCATTTCAAGCAGGTCATCGATCATTTTTCGCAGCTGCTTAGAATTACGTATTATGATTTCCAAGAATTCGGTCTGTTCACCGTTAATATCGCCTGCGGCGCCGTCCAGCAGCAGTGAGCTGAACTGGTAGATGGATGCCATAGGTGAGCGTAACTCATGGGAGATATGAGAGATAAAGGCATCCTTTCTCTCGGTATCCTTGTTGCGCATCTGGCCAACAATTTTCAGCAGGCGCTGACGTTCAATAGAATGGCGTATGGTGCGTATCAGCAGGGAGCAGTCTAGTCCATTTTTGTCGAGGTAATCCTGGGCGCCTTCCTGCATACATTCGAGTGCGGTTAACTCGTTGTTCATACCGGTCAGGATAATGAAAGGGGTATTTCTATTAGTATCATGCGCTTTTTTAAAGGTCTCGATGCCATTGCTGTCAGGCAGGTTGAGATCCAGTAACACGGCATCGAAGTTAGCCTCGGCGAGTGTGTGCAGGGCACTTTCAAGCCGATTGTTGATAGTCAGATTGATCGAAACACCGTGAGCCTCGGAAATAATATACTGCAGATAGTCTGCATCGCCGGGGTCATCTTCGACCAGTAATATATTCAATGCTTGTGAATGCATGTTAGGTAGCCTCTGGAGCCTGATTGCAGCAAGATGGCAGTATTGATGTACACATCCAGAATTGTTCAATTTTCTGAATGCATGTCACAAACTTTTTCAGCCCGGTTTCCTTTCTGACATAGGCATTTGCACCTCTGGCGTATGCATCGCATATATCTTCCCTGCTGTCCGAAGTAGTGAGGATGATGACCGGAATGTGACAGGTGCTCGGGTTTGTCTTAATTTCTCTGAGCACCTCATGACCGTCTTTCAGAGGCATATTAAGATCAAGAAAAATCAGATCCGGTTGCACGGCATATTCATAGCGACCTTTTTTGTATAAATAATCCATGACGCCGTCACCATCATTAAGCGTGGAAATATTCAGCTTTGAATCGCTGCTATCGAGAATATCAATGAGTATTTCCTGGTCACTCTGATCATCATCGACAATTAACACATTGATCGTAGTCTGTTGCATTTTAAATTTCCCTATTGGATGCTTCGGAGCGAATTTTCCGTTCTAAGATGTGATTTTCCAATCGTAAAAAAGAACGTAGATCCCTTGCCAACTTCTGATTCAGCCCATATGCGGCCACCATGCCGTTCAACACAGGTCTTGCAGATTGCTAAGCCAATCCCGGTGCCATCATATTCGTCGCGCGTGTGCAATCGCTTGAAGATTGAGAAGATGCGTTCGCTTTGCTCGTGGTCAAAGCCAATACCTCCATCACGCACCGAGAACTCCCATGCTTCTGCATATTCGATGACGGAAATATGTATGCGCGGTGGTTTATCGCCTTGAAACTTGATTGCGTTGCACAGTAGATTCTGCAGGATTTGCTCTAGCTGCGTTTTATTACCACTGATCATTGGCAGCGGGTCGTATGTAATGTGTGCCTGGGTTTGTTTAATGTATACCTCAATATTCTCCATTACGCGCTCAAGCACATGGTTCATATCAAGAGTTGTGAATTTATCATTTGACTGTGACGTGCGAGAATACAGTAACAGGTCATTGATCAAGCGATCCATGCGCTGGGCACCATCAGTCATGTATTCAATATATTTCCTGCCTTTTTCATCAACCTTGTCTGCATAGCGCTTGGTGAATAGCTCAGCATAATTTGAAATCTTGCGCAATGGTTCGCGCAAGTCGTGTGAGGCGATATAGGCAAACTGTTCAAGCTCTCTGTTTGACTGTTCCAGACGGTCCATTGCATTAACAGCATTCATATTCGCAGTTGCCAGTGCCATTTCGTTTTCTTTTGATACCTTAAGCACCCTGCTGAGGGTCTCGTTAGTAGTCTCCAGTTGTCGATGGGTACGAATATAGTCCAGCACCAGGCCGGCAAAGGGTACGGCATAGGCGATGATTTTCAGGAAGTGGGCAATATTGAAGTGGTTGTCGAACAGTGTCGTGGAACCAAAAGCCATATGCAATTGAGCAATGACCTCCGGTATGGCGCTGATAACGAGAGCATGTGCGAACAGACTGGGGTTTTGTTTGTAGAATTTGGGATAGATATACAGACCTGCAAAGAGGAATAATATCAGGGGCCCTACGTCCCATGGCCTCGTGACAATCGATTCAGGGTACAGCGTCTGCGGTAATTCAGTATGAGTGATACTGTAACGAATGATGAGGTAGGCGATCAGAACAAAAGATAAGCTGATGAGAAAAAAGTGGCTGGGCTTGGCCTTTATCTTGTTGGTATCGTTTAACAGGAACAAGCCAATACCAAAGATCATGATGGTTGCATAGAATATTTGGCTGATAGCCCAAGTGAATGGAATCAGGTCGCTGGTTTCGGCCGCCGCATCAATCAGGTTTGTCGCTTCCAGGGTATGAAAGGCACCCAAGCAGCCGGCACACAGCAGGGCAAAACCAATAATGGGGGTCGTTACATTGCCCGTGATGTGGTAATGGGAAAATGCGAGTACGAAGGTAAGCATCGCTATACTGAATGCGCTCCATGCAAGCAGGTCGTGGATAAAAGCCCCGTTCATCTGGTAGTACATTGCATCGAGTAGGTGTGCCGGCGATAGTGCACCTGCAGTTGAAAGGTCTAGGGCTTTGGACTGTGAGCTGAAATCAAAGCCCAGAGTGTTCAGCAGGAACGGCAATACGCAAATTATTATGACGCTAAGCAGCG
>CAZDMX010000228.1:0-142 GCA_964506085.1 uncultured Thiothrix sp.
GATGCCAATGGGTTCAGGAATGGGAATGCCACCTCCGCAGATGCCAATGGGTTCAGGAATGGGAATGCCACCTCCAAAGATGCCAATGGGGGCAGGAATGAGGATGCAAGCTCCACACATGGGAATGGGTGAAGGTATGAGG
>CAZDMX010000228.1:183-4565 GCA_964506085.1 uncultured Thiothrix sp.
GGATTTTGACTGCACGCCCTAGGCGTCATCGTCCCTTCTTGAGTATGCCTCCTGCTCAGATGCGATTGGTTTCGGGAATGATGATGCCACCTCCACCGATGCCAATGGGTTCGAGAATGGCGATGCCTTCCCCTTCCATGTCAATGGGGCCAGGTATGATGATGCCTTCTCCTTTCATGTCAATGGGGCCAGGCATGATGATGCCCGCCCCTCCCATGTCAATGGGTCAAGGTGGAATGCCTTTTGCTCCTATGGCTCCCGGAATGATGCTGCCGCCTCCTATGCGAGGGTCTGGCTTATTACCTCCACCGATGCCGATGACTTCGATACTACTGATGCCACCACCACCTTCTCCAGTAGCTGCATTGCCAGTACCAGTACCAGTGCCCGCAATCCCGGCAGAGCCTAAGCAAGATTCTGCACCTGTGCCTGTAATAGCAGCAGAAAATGATATTGAAAAAGAAAAAGCCGAGAAAGAGTTTGCAGTGTTAAAAGCAGAACAGGCCAAGTTAGTTGCCGAAATGAAGAATGCAACGGCTGATCATGATAAAGATGGTGTCGTTAATATGTCTGATCAGTGTGCGGATACTCCGGCAGGAGTATTTGTAGATATTCATGGATGTAAGGCTGATAAAGATAAAGATGGGATTACCGATAATATTGATCAATGTGGTGGGTCTCCTGAGGGACGCCCTGTTAACGAACATGGTTGCTCGATTGATTCCGATAAAGATGGAGTCGCCGATATTGAAGATAAATGTTTGCAGACTCCAACCAGCGTTCGTGTTGATGCTACCGGATGTGCTCTAGACTCTGATCAGGATGGAGTGACTGATGAGCAAGACAAATGCCCAGCATCTTCCGCTGGTATCCCTGTGGATGAAACAGGTTGCGGTGTTGACTCTGACAAAGACGGTGTTGTTGACATTAAAGATCAGTGTTTAGAAACTCCAGTAGGTGTTGATGTTGACTTGGGAGGCTGTCAGAAAAAACCTGACACTAGTGCAGTAGATAAACTAAAAGCAGATCATCTACAGTTGTTGAGCAATTTCCAGTCAGCTACAGGCGATGCTGATAAAGATGGTGTTGTTAATGTTTCTGATAAGTGTGCGGATACACCAGAAGGCAGCAAAGTTGACTTCAAAGGGTGTGAGCTGGATACGGATCAAGATGGCGTTATTGATAGTAAGGATCAATGTCCTGACTCCGCTAAAGGTTCTGCTGTCAATGAATCAGGGTGTCCTGTTGATACTGATAAAGATGGCGTAGCGGATGATATAGACAAATGTCTCACATCACCCGAAGGCTCAGCCGTAAATGCAGAAGGTTGTCCGGTTGATAGCGACAAAGACGGAGTAGTGGATGCTGAAGACAAATGTCCTTCTTCTCCTGTGGGTGCACCCGTTAACGATAGTGGCTGTCCTGTCGATTCAGATAAAGATGGAGTACAAGATCAGTGTTTGACGACTGCTCAGGGTGTCAAAGTTGATGACAAAGGATGTGCGCTAGATTCAGACAAGGATGGCGTGATTGATGCTTTAGATAAATGTCCATCATCTCCAAATGGAGCACCTGTCGATACTCATGGATGCCCGGTTGATTCTGACAAGGACGGAGTTCCTGATTTGCAAGATCAATGTATTACTACTCCAGCCGGAGCAAAAATAGATGAAAAAGGTTGTGAGCTAGACTCAGATAATGATGGTGTGGTTGATTCGTTAGATAAATGTCCTGATACTGCAAAAGGTGAGAAAATCGATTTTGCAACAGGTTGTGCACCTGATGTTGATAGTGATGGCGTTGCTGACGTGAAGGATCTCTGCCCAGGAACAGGTTCGGGTAAATCGGTGAATGTTGTCGGTTGTGCAAGTGATGAGCACATCACCTTAAAAGGCGTGAATTTCGAAACATCTTCTGATCGCCTTACAGCCACATCATTACCTATCTTGGATGCAGCAGTTGAGAGTTTGAAACGTCATCCAGACTTAAAACTACGGGTGGCAGGACATACTGATAGTTCTGGCGATAATGCGTTCAATCTGAATCTTTCTAGTCAACGTGCATCGGCAGTTATGAAATATTTGGTTAGTAAAGGTATAAGTGCTGCAAACTTAGTGGCTAGTGGTTTTGGTGAAGCCAAACCCATTGCTGATAATACAACGGCTGAAGGTCGTGCGCTTAATCGACGCGTTGAGTTGGAAATACGCGAATAATCGACTTTGGTCATGCAAAAATACCAAACTAAAAAACGCTTTGGGCAACATTTTTTGCATGATCAATACGTTATTCAAAATATTGTATCCAGCATTCATCCTAAACCCGATGACAAACTCATTGAAATAGGCCCTGGCTTGGGTGCGCTGACTTTTCCTTTACTGGAGAGGGTTAGTCATCTTCATGTGGTTGAAATTGACAGGGATATTATTCAGCGATTAAGAGAGCGACAAGATACTCGAATCACTATTCATGATATTGACGCCCTGAAATTTGATACAACTAGTGTATACAACGGGGATGATAATCGGGGTAACAATGGAGGTGATGGAACGGATGGGCTCAGATCACTACGCATAGTGGGTAACCTCCCCTATAATATATCTACCCCACTTATTTTCCATCTGCTAGAAACGTCATCTGTCATTAAAGATATGCACTTTATGCTCCAAAAAGAAGTTGTTGACAGGATGACAGCAGTGCCGAATAACAAACTATACGGGCGTCTTTCCGTTATGGTGCAATATCATTGTCAGACGGAAAACCTTTTTAAAGTCCCACCGGGTGCTTTTAAGCCTCCGCCCAAGGTTGACTCTGCCGTTATCAGACTTACTCCCTGGACGAATAAACCTTATCTGGCAAAAGATGTAAAAGTGCTTTCTCATCTAGTCAATCAAGCCTTTATGAAACGTAGAAAAACAATAAGAAATGCATTAAAAGACTTACTGGATCAAACTCAGATTGAGCAAGCAGGTATTAACCCCGGTTTGCGTCCCGAGAACTTACCCGTTGAAGATTTTGTAAAACTCAGCAATCTAAGTTCTCTAGTTAGCCCAGAGTCTAAGTCCAAGTCTAGCTCACAGCAATGACCCCTGTTCCATTAAGCCTCTATATACACTTCCCATGGTGTTTACATAAATGCCCCTATTGTGACTTTAACTCCCATAAGGTTCCGGAAATCTTACCAGAAGATCGTTATATACAAGCACTATTGAGAGACCTTGAACAGGAGTTGCCTGAGATATGGGGACGGCCTTTGCACACGGTTTTTATCGGCGGCGGAACGCCTAGTCTAATCTCGGCGAAAGGTATGCGAACCTTGATACAAGGTCTAAATAGCTTGTTGCCAATGCGGCCAAATATGGAAATCACACTGGAAGCAAACCCGGGTACGTTTGAACAACAAAGGTTTGACGCTTACCGTCAAGCCGGAATCACTCGTCTATCTGTTGGTATTCAGAGCTATGACGCGCAACAATTGAAAAAATTGGAACGAGTACACGATGCTAAAGAAGCTCATCTGGCTGCAAAAATAGCGAGAAAAGCGGGCTTTGATAACTTTAATCTTGATCTTATGTTTGGCTTGCCAGAGCAAAGTTTCGAGCAAGCATTAAACGATTTACAACTAGCGATTGAACATCAACCCTCACATTTATCTTGGTATCAACTCACGATAGAACCCAATACCTTATTTCACCATCAGCCCCCCAGTTTGCCAGATCCTGATCTTATTGCTGACATTCAGGATGCGGGTATTAAATTGCTACAAGAACATGATTATCAACAATATGAAGTCTCTGCTTATGCTCAGCCCAAAAAAGAATGTATGCACAATAGAAATTACTGGGAGTTTGGTGATTACATCGGTATTGGGGCAGGTGCTCATGGGAAGATTACTACGGGTGAGCGTGTTGTTCGTACCATGAAGTATAAACACCCTGAGAAATATATGGATGAATACTTGAATAAAACCAATGGTACTTTTGTTCGAGCAACAGAAACTGAGTTATCTACTGAAGACAAATGTTTTGAGTTTATGCTCAATGGATTACGATTAAAAAAGGGGATTCGCAAAGAACTATTTTTACAGAGAACCTTTTTACCTTTAAAGAAACTAGAGGCGGGTCTTAAAAAAGCAAAAACTAAAGATTTATTGATAGAAACTCAAACACATTTTAAGTTGACACCTCATGGATGGAGTTTTCTTAACGAAGCGGTTGAGTGTTTCTTGTAAAGCCTTCTAGGATCTTGTCCGAGAACTAGAAGCGTAGCGAAAATTACAGGAATATCATAAGCTGGGCTTATTGAATGAGGCGAATAGTCGTTCTGCATACGCTTTTAAGTCATTTGCAAGCAAAGCACTAAATATTTAACGATTTCAATAAGTT
>CAZDMX010000229.1:0-4558 GCA_964506085.1 uncultured Thiothrix sp.
GATCCCTATCGAATAGCTTTAATTAAAGCCATCCTTATTAGAACCTATAACAAGAAGGAGTTAACCGTGTCATTAAATGAAGATATAACAGATATTGGCTATCGACTAGGACGTTTGTTCTGCGTCTTGGAACAAGCACAACAATATGCTCATAAACCAAGAAACTTAAATCGAACTATTCGAGAAAGTTTTTATAGTTCCGCATCAAGCTCTCCATTAATTGTTTTTCCTCGCTTAATGTCACTCTACGCTCAACATTTGAAAAAAATAAAAAGTAAAGGAGATTATGTGATGGCTACCTATTTCGAAAACTCAATTTCAACCATAATGGATGGAATTGACGGAAGAAAAATGTATCCCACTAGGCTTTCACTGGAACAACAAGGGCTTTTTTCAGTTGGTTATTATCAACAAAGAACAAAAAATTCAAACCAAAATAACGCCCACACTGAAATAGAAAAAGGAAAATAATATGGCTACACCAATCGAAAACCGTTATGAATTTGTATTACTCTTTGATGTAAAAGATGGAAACCCAAACGGTGATCCTGATGCAGGAAACCTCCCCAGAACTGATCCAGAAACAGGGGAAGGTTTAATTACGGATGTCTCGATAAAACGTAAAATCCGTAACTTTGTACAAATTGCCAAAGGTGAAGAAAAACGCTTTGATATTTTCATCAAAGAAAAGTCTGTTTTAAACACTGTGATTGAAAGTGCGTATACAAAACAAAACCTAGAGCTGAAAAATAAGAAAGGAAAGGCAGAAGATAGAGAACAAGCTCGTCAATGGGTTTGTGATAACTTCTTTGATGTTCGTACCTTTGGTGCAGTGCTTTCAACAGGTGCAAATGCAGGTCAAGTACGTGGCCAGTTCAATTAAAATTTGCCAGAAGCTTAGACCCTATTGTATCGCTAGAGCACAGCATAACTCGCATGGCTGTAGCTACAGAAAAAGAAGCCGAAGCACAAAGTGGTGACAACCGAACAATGGGGCGCAAACACACTGTGTCTTATGGTCTGTACCGCACACACGGCTATATCTCAGCACATTTCGCCCATGACACTGGCTTTTCAGAAGAAGATCTAGAACTCCTCTGGCAATCACTCATCAATATGTTCGAACATGATCGTTCAGCCGCTCGTGGTGAAATGACAACCCGTGGCTTATATGTCTTTAAGCATGATAGCAAGTTAGGAAATGCACCTGCTCACATTCTATTTGAACATATTAAAGTTAATAAGAAGGATGATGTAGAAGTTGCCAGAGATATTAGTGACTACAATATTACAGTTGATGAAAGCATGCCAAATGGGGTTAAGCTACAAACAAAGGTCGGATAATTTCATAAAAAATCACCCTTCAACACCACGCAAATCATAAATCATTTGCTGTTGATGCTTAATAGAAAGAAGTGCTATTTCAGTAGTGTGAAAAGAATAGAGCAACCGATAGTCTTGATCATTGTATTGTCGAATATAAGTGCCTTCAGGCAAACGGGCTTTTATCCTTTCAACCTGTTTTAGCTCTTCAATACTATTGACCGTTTGTGCCAGAAAATCAAAACCTATCTTTGGATGGGATTGCAGGTTAGGAATAATGGTATCAAAAAGGGTATCCAGCAGGTTTTCATACTGATCTGTTTGATGATGTTGATGTAAATAGCAACGAATAGACTCTAGGTTATGCTCGAAATTGGCAGTAATCTGGACATTAATAGCTTGAGCCATTATTTACGTCCATGCTTTTTGCGAAACTCTGCTAAACCAGTGGTATTGTTATTCATCACATCATCCAATCCTTGCTCGACTTCGTTTAACAACAAAAGGTGTAAATGTGATTTCTCAAGACTATGATAATAATCTAGTTTTTTTGAATCAATTAAAGCGACATAGCTTTCACCATTACGTGTAATAATTTTTTCCTGTCCATGAAAAACTTGATCAGCAAGTTCGGTAAATCTTGCTCTAATCTGACTAAGAGGGATGATGTCACGACTGGTAAAGCTCATGTGATACTCCAAATTACAATCTATGTATTAATAAATAGATTAATCTATATTTAAATACATAGATTAAACAATAACAGTTTATTTTTCAATTGAAGAAATCCAATCAATGAAACACAACCAACAACCCATCATGCTTTCCGCGCTTCAGCACTATAGCTATTGTCCACGCCAGTGTGCCTTGATTCATCAGGAACAAACCTTTACGGATAACGTCTTTACCGTTAAAGGTAACTTGGCGCACAAACGGGTCGATAGTGGAGAAAGTGGTTTTGAAGAAGGCATACAAGTTGAGCGTAGTTTACCCCTCTATAGCAAAAAATATCATCTGA
Source organism: uncultured Thiothrix sp. (assembly GCA_964506085.1). Lineage (GTDB taxonomy): Bacteria > Pseudomonadota > Gammaproteobacteria > Thiotrichales > Thiotrichaceae > HyVt-477. The sequence continues at coordinate 2,342 of CAZDMX010000229.1, forward strand.
CCGGTAAGGCAGATGTGGTCGAGTTTTTGCCTGATGGTACACCCTACCCCGTTGAATACAAACACGGTAGTCGGCAGAAAAAAATGCATGATGATGTGCAGTTAATGGCGCAAACACTTTGCTTAGAGGAAATGACGGGCAAGATCATTCCAGAAGGTGCGATTTACCACCATAAAAGCCATCGTCGCCGTATTGTTAAAATCACCGATACATTACGCGAGCACACAATACATTTCATTCACAATACCCATAAACTCATCGCCTCTGGCATCATGCCTGAGCCAACAGAAGACCGTGCTTTATGCCGTGCTTGCTCGCTTCGTCAGACCTGCCAGCCCGATGTCGTCGCTAGTATTGAGCGTATTCATCAATTACGCAAAAACCTGTTTAATGCAGAGGGAGAAGAGCTATGAGACAAGCTCTCAACACACTTTATGTGATGACTGAAGGCGCATACCTAAGGCTTGAGCGCGAGACCTTAGTGATCATGATCGACAAGGAAAAAGCGAAACAAATCCCGCTACATCATTTGGGTAGTATTGTCTGTTTTGGCAGAGTCAGCATGAGTGCTGTACTAATGGCACGCAATGCTAACGATGGTCGCACCGTTGTCTGGCTCAATGAGTATGGACGCTTTCAAGCACGCGTCGAAGGAGGCGTGAATGGTAATATTCTGTTACGCCAAGCACAATTCCGCGCAGCTGATAATGAAGTAATCACCTTAGACTTAGCCAAAGCCTTTATCGCAGGAAAGCTTCGCAATAGCCGACAAGTGTTACAACGTAGCGCTAGAGATAGCAAAAACGAAGATGATAAAAAAGCAATCACAAAGGCTGCCAACACCTTAGCTATTAACTTAAGAAACTTAGAATTTGCAGAGTCGTTAGACTCCATTAGAGGGTTAGAAGGTGATGCAGCACGGGTTTATTTTGAGCAGTTTAATCAAATGATCAAACCTGCCATGCGTAAAGACTTTCGTTATACCAAACGTAGCCGAAGACCTCCCAAAGATGCCATCAACGCCTTGATTTCATTCCTCTATGCTTTGCTCTTAAACGACTGTAGAAGCGCACTCGAAACCGTCGGTCTAGACTCACAATTGGGTTATCTACACACGGTAAGACCAGGTCGACACGCCTTAGCGTTAGATCTATTAGAAGAGTTTCGCGCAGTGTTGGGCGACAGATTGGCGTTAACCCTCATCAATCGTGGGCAGATTCGTAAGAAAGATTTTGACTTTAGAGAAGGTGGTAGCGTATTACTCAATGATAAAGGCAGAAAGACCTTATTAATCGCCTATCAAGAACGCAAAAAAGAAACGCTCAACCACCCTCTGCTAGAACAGCATATAGAGATTGGACTATTGCCATTGATACAAGCACGTATTTTAGCTCGGTATTTACGGGGAGATATTGAGTCGTATATTCCTTACCTGCACAAATAAACTTTGCACTCAGTCACGTAGTTTATTGCCGATAGCATCGCCATCCACCAACACCTTAATACAATAAGAGATCTTCGTGCAAAGACCTCTGTAAATTAGCCCATGAAAATACTCATCACCTACGACATATCAGGAACAGACACTACCGCAGGTAGCCGACGACTAAGACGCATAGCAAAAGTTTGCCAAGACTATGGCGAACGCGTCCAATACTCTGTATTCGAATGCACCGTCGACGAGGCAACTTATGAACTATTAGAAGCAGAATTACTAGAAGAAATGGACGAAAAAGAGGATAATCTAAGGATATACCGATTAATAGAACCTATTGAAAAACATATAAAAGAGTTTGGTAAATTCAAAGCCACCAACTTTGAAAACCCGTTGATTATTTAACACCCTTCGTTACGAACAATACCAATCAATGGCGCGAACCCATAGTGATGGTTTAAAACCCACCTCTTTCGCGATCAAGCAAAGTATTTATAAACTCAAAGAAAATTTGAAATTAAATGAAAATGACAAATCTGAATCCCACCTCAAGTAGCCAGTTCGCGCTACACCGAAAAAACTATTCAGGTTATCATAACACTGCAGCTCGGCTGCATCTCTCGGTATAACAACCGAGAGCGGATTGAAACCCAGCTAGAGAGCAGTGATTTATAGACTCCCGGCAGCATCTCTCGGTATAACAACCGAGAGCGGATTGAAACACTCATGCTTTGTTTTACTGTGTCACTCATGCTTTGCATCTCTCGGTATAACAACCGAGA
>CAZDMX010000230.1:0-4551 GCA_964506085.1 uncultured Thiothrix sp.
TAGATTCAGTGCTATAGACATTCGCAGTAGTTTCAACTGAGTTTTTTAGGTTCAACTTATTCCGTGCACGTTCCTAACCTATCCGCACACGTAGAGACGTGGTTATAATGTTTAATATGTTATTTTGAGATAATCTATATTCTGATTGGTGCTACAGGCAGGCAAGTAATCATTATGGCTAAAATTAATAGTGAAAGAATCCGATTAGCAACCATTAAGGATGCTTCACGTATTGCCGAAATGTCCAGAGACCTCATTGAATCTGGCTTGGGTTGGTCGTGGACACCTCTGCGCTTGGCCAGAGAAATAATAGCCACAGACTCCAATGTCATCGTTATGGTAGACGGAGAAGATATTATTGGATTCGCCGTTATGAAGTATTCAGTGGATGAAGCTCGTCTCAATCTATTGGGTGTCCATCCCAAACATAGACGAAAAGGTGTAGGGACACGAATGGTCAAATGGTTAGAGAAAACGGCTCTGGTTTATGATATCAGCCTTGTGTATCTGGAGACCCGATTAAGCAACATTGAGGCAAGAGAATTCTATCAGTCTCTTGGATATAAAGTAGTGCAACGTATTCCTGGCTATTACAACAGAAGAGAAACTGCAATAAGAATGGCCCATGACTTGTGGACTGTTATACCTATATAAATTCAACCCATATCCGTATTAGCGTATAGCAGTACATATAATTTGGCGACACTCACTCCAACAAAACGCTAATTATTACAAGCTTATTTTCTGGATCAGCTTGTAGGGTCGAATTTATTCGACCCGTGTTGCTTGATATGCATACGTGTCGAATGAATTCGACCCTACAACCATCCAAAAACCAAGGTGCTTTGGCTTTCAAAAACCCGTGTATTTCGACAGCCTAGATGTTGAGCAGTTTGATAGCAAAGAAGGAGGCTTTGGAAAATTCATTATAAAGCCGAGGAGGTAGGGTAACGCATGGAGCAGTTACCGAGGAACGAACCCCAACAATATAATTTAGATTTTGTTGGGGTTCCTGTCGTCACCCCAACCTACTGATTTCATGCTCTATTTATAAGGATGGCTGAGACATGTACGTAATCAGGTAGAAACTTGTTTGGGAAGCTACTCTACTCAGTTCCAACCACATCAATTACGCTAGAAACTGCACGTAGCCTGCCTAGATAATCATTATTTTCAATATTCAATTGTTCAACTTGTTTGGCCAGTGTGTCTTTTTCTTCGAGTAAGTTGGTTAGTTTAGAACCAAAAGCCAAGCTTTCTTCTTTCAGGTTTAGGCACTTTGCTTCAAACATCTGCTTTTCTTTGCTGGTTTGTTCAAGCGTGTCCTGAATAGAAGCTTTATCTGCATTTTCCTGCTGTAAATGTAGAATGTGTTGTTCTAGTTCTTTAATCGAATGCTTGTATTCTTTTTCGTTATCTGCAAAGAATTGAATTTGTTCAAGCCGAGCTTCTTGTATGTTTTCTGCTTCTATTAATTTTTTCTCTAATGATTGATACGCATTTTTATTGGTATCCAGTTGCTTCTCTAGCTTGTTGCGGATGCCTAGTAGCGTTTCAATCTGGTCAGAATGATTGATGTTTTGTTCTTTGGCTTTTAATAATTGTTTTTTCTGTAGATTAGAGTCGTCACTTAGCGACTCAAATTTGGATTTATACTGATCAAGCTGCTGTAGCTGAAGTCTCATCATATCGCGCTCTTTATTCAGTGTAGTTATCTTTGATTCCAGACCACTATTGTTCTGCTGCAACACTGAGATTTGATCATGTTGTTCTTTCGATTCCAACTTACTTTGCGAATAGTCCTTATCCATTTGTTCAAGGTTGGTTTGCAATAGGGTATTTTGCTTGAGTGATTTTGTTTTTAAATCCCGCTCTTCATATTCACCACTTTTACAAAAAAACCGTCCCATAAACCAACCAATTAGTGCTGACAATACAAGCACTAATAACAGTTCACCTAAAAGATGCGACATACTCAGTTACCTCCTACTATAAATTCTATGCGTCTGTTTCTTGCCCTGCCTTGTTCTGTTTTATTATCTGCTACGGGGTTGCTGGCTCCATACCCGATTGCATGTAATCGTTGCATATCGATGCCTTGTTGAAACAACCATGCAACAACTGCTTGTGCTCGCTTTTCACTCAACTCTTTGTTGGATTTATTTCTTCCTTTGTTATCCGTATGACCTGCAATGGTAATGTTTGATTTCGAACATAAAGCAGCCGTATCCCTCAGCTTTTCTAACAGCGGGAAGCTAGCCGCCACGATATTTGTTTTACCCGATTGGAATTGAATATTTTTCGCCGCTAATAGCTGGGTAAAACGTTGTTGACAGATTAAATCTGCCGCATCAGCAGCGACGATATGCAAGGTAGATTGGTAATTAAATTGTGAAAAAGCCGCTAGTTTTTGCTGAATTTGTTGTTTGGTCGTGGTGGTTGCTGCCGTCCCTGAGACATGTATAGATTGATTGGTGATATCAACCACTCCTTGTTCCATAGTACTTAATGACTGTATGGTCGATTGCAATAAATCACCCCAATTATCCGGTGCGCCGGCACCTAGTTGAATACCCCCTGACACTTTATCTTTTCCGTAGAGTCGAAAAGCAGTTTCAAGAAAATTGTTATAATCTTCCTGATTGCTAACATAGCCATTCACTTCTAGATTTTTTCCAGTCCAGCTCATTATAAAGGTATAGGGTGAGACAATACGTGGGCTCATATTGTCAGTTACATTCCGTACACCCGGTATGTTGCCTAAAGCCGTCATTGCTTGTTGATGGTGTTGAATATCTGGCGCTTGACCACTTAAGGTAATATTTCTGCCATGAGCATTAACCGAGACCCAATCTATACCACTATTTTGTAGTTTGTGCTGTGCAGTTTTCTCTAAAGTAGCGGGTATCTTTTTCATAAAGGTTGGAATTGAAATCAGCAACAAAAGTGCTAACAGTAGCCATCCAAATATTTGTACTTGCCAGTTTTTAACGGTCATTGTTGTTCCCTCGCTTCCTTTGCTGTCCCGTCTTTTCTTACAGTATTAACTGACATGAGCATTTCTTCTACTGCTCTATTTTTTTTATTAATTGTCTTACCAATAGTTTTTGCGCTGCCATTACCAAACAGATTAGGAATTTCTTTAACATGAATGGTGCGTTTGCTTTCAGGCATTTCTTTGATGACAATTTCTTGCTTACTTAAGGGCATTTCTTTGATGACAATTTCCTGTTTGCTCAAAGGTAAATCTGTGATGGAAATTACGCGGTCATCTGGCAACGCGATGCTAATTCCTTCTCGAATAAATCGTGTATATACCGCTTCACGAATTTCTGCTAGGACAGGGACTCGTTTTATGGGTTCATTTATCCAGACCTGCAAGTTATAAGTCGCATACTTTTCGGTAAAGCTAGATAATATGACCAGTTTTTCGGACTCAGGGAGAATGGCTTCATTATTTTCACATGCATCAATCATCAGCTTTCTTACGATATCTGGATCAATACCGTAAGCCGTTCTGATTTCCAATTGTATACGAACACCCGAATCAGCAGCGGATGATTCATTCATAACACTGTCGTTGGCCATTCTGGAATTTGGAATAATAACTTGAATGTTCTCTTTTGTGACGATGCGAGTGCTACGTAATCCAATATGTGAAACAGTTCCGCGTGTAGATTCATCGGCAATAACATCATCAATCAATACCACGTCGCCTACTTTATAGGGATTATCAGTCATAATCATGACACCCGCGATCACGTCAGAAATCATGTCTTTTGCGGCCATGCCAATGGCCATTGCTGCTATTCCCGCAGAGGCAAGCAAAGCCGTCATATCAACATGCCAAGCCGAAAAGACCTGATGAATCGCAGCAAATGCGATAAAGACTAATGTTGTATTCGTGAACAAAGGCAGTGTTTGGGTTTGAATAACGTGTGTTTCATTCGCGCTTGCAGCCGTGCGTTCTAGCACCCAATTAATGATCCGATATATAGAAATAGCGATCACAATGACGATCAGCGATTTAATAATAGAGGTAAAAACCAATTCAATTTGTTCGCTTGATTCAGAAGCGTGATTGGCGATTAGCAATCCGGCTAGAAATATTAAATAAAATAAAGGGAAGCGAATTAAAGGAACCACTTCATTTCCAAAACCTAGATTGAGGCGCGTTATTATTTTATTGAAACCTAAAGGAATGTAGTGAGAAAAAAGTTTAGCAAAGAAATAACCAATAGCTGCAATTAATGCTGCTCGCATGTAGGCATAATCATTAAACAAAGCCCAAAAGCTTGCTAAATAAGGCCAAATATAATCCGTGAAACCACTAAACGATGTAGTGAGCTGTTCAAAAAGGTCTGACATTGTTCATCCATGATTCTTTATTGCGGTGATGCTTAATGCTTAATGAGTGTGACACTAACCACTGTTATAGACAGATGGAACATCTTCATTCTAAATAATCCTAAAAAACTCAGTTGAAACGTAGCGAGCCTTAGATTCAGTGCTATAGACATTCGCAGTAGTTTCAACTGAGTTTTTTAGGAT
>CAZDMX010000231.1:0-4532 GCA_964506085.1 uncultured Thiothrix sp.
ACTGTGCATAAACGTGAGTCTTCTTACCCAATTTATGATCATAACCAACTGCAAATAGTTGACCGTCCGCATTAGGAGCATTGTCCTGATCACGTTGGTAGAATTGAGCTTTAACAGTACCCGCTGAAGTTACTTTGTAAGAAGCACCTATACCCCATACGTCAGCATCGCCTCCAGCACCATTATCTTCATCCTGATAATATCCAACAACTTTAGCAGCACCAAACTTGTATGAACCCATCAAACGAAGTGCACTTACATCATCAGTAGCTGCAAGATCACGAGTTTCATAGCCAGCACCCAACATTAAAGGACCCGCTTTGTAGAAACCGTTAATACTATGTCCAGTATTGTCATCGTCTTCGCCAAGATCCGTTATATATGAATACAATGCTTGAAAACCACCGATTTTAGGTGACTGATATGCAACAAGGTTATCTACACGAGCATCCCAGTTAGTCTGGTTTCTTGTGATGTTACGATTCTGGCCTAACTGTGTTGACCAGAAAAGATCCGCTTTACGACCAACAACTTTAAGTGGTGTATCGTGACGACCAATAAGAATCGCACCGAAACCACCAGCGATACCAACAACTTGATTACGATCAGAAAGTCCAGATTTTTGACCACCTGTATCTATTCCCCACTCTGCCTGATAGATAGCTTTAAGACCACCAGAAAGTTCAGCTGAACCTTTTACACCAATACGTGAGCTGTTAGAAGAAACAGTTGTGTCTTTACTACCACCACCAGCATTTGAACCAGCGCCATCAGCACCGTCAAGAAAATCTAAAGACGCGTGAAGCTGTCCGTAGAGAGTAGTGTCTGCGATTGCAGGAGCAGCCATACTAGCTGCGATTGCGATTGCGAGAAGTTTTTTCATGTTTGACTCCATTTAATTAAGTTTAGTCAGTTTAAAAAATGTTAATATATTTTTCCTCGTTCCTTAATCAATATAGGACGGTCTATAAGAGATTGCAACCTCTTTTTTGTAATTTAACCACACTGCCAAGTATCTCTGTATGATTTTTACAACAAAATTGTCAATGCGCTTCTTTATCTACAGCCATAAACCCATAGCAACCAACTCCAGCTACATTATATCTTATTGAATTACCGTTAAGATTATCTAGAAGCAACCAACCCCAATAATCCACCTGCCACGACAGACTCAATAACCGCTATCCCAAACCAGGACAAAGCCAGTTCATACGGTAATGGCATAAAAGAAAAGGTTCCAAAGCCCATTCCTACTCCCACAGCCACTCCATATAGCAAACCGTATAGTAACCCCGTCGCCAATCCTTTATTGCTCACCAACAACACATAAATCGCTGTGAACATAGCCGCTGATATAAAAACAGCTAATGCATTAACAGCCATTTTCATTTCTGCGGGTGGTCGCCAAAGACTTGCAGTCTCCTCGTACATGCCATTTAACAAATTACCATGAAACAAGAAATCCATTCCCATCCAGGCAATAAATACAACAACTGTTCCTATTAACAGGTTTTTCATAATATCCTCATTAAAGTTATTTGTTTCCTCATATCTTATAGTAGAGATCAGCCATTATTTATGTATAAAATAACCACAATAAAAAGCCTGTGCTACTTTCGCTGGGCACAGGCTTAAAAAGATGAAGCTAATAGGGTCTTATTTTAAAATATGCTAGACCCTACTAAACTCAATCAACAACTTACTGAACCGTCGCTGTTTTATCGAAGAGCTCAGATATCACTAGATTCAAATTTCCTTCACCGGGTCCGGCCTTAGCTTTATCCAGAAAACCATCAGGTAAAGTAGGAAACTGCGTATTCGCTCCTTTAGTCATATAGTAAGCCCTGTAAGTAACAGTTATTGGCCCTGTTACTCCCGTAGCATCAAACTCAACAGTATAAGTCTCACGTTCATTGGGGGACAATGAGGTAGCCTCTACGCCAGTAGAGTCCATACCAGGACGAATAACATCAGTACCGGTAACATTGGATATCAGCTGGTAGCCGTAAATACGGGTAAAGTTGTCCGTTGGGTCGGTATTATCCATGATCTTTCTAACCTTAATCCTACCCTGATACCTCCAAACGGTCTTAGCCGGATCGGCATTGACAATTTCAGTAGGCGTTGCTCCTCCTAGCGGACCTGGGAAACCAGCAGGATGTGGAGATGTAAAGGTAACAACGGCTGAACCAAACTTTTGTGAATGAACAGCAGAGCCATCTAGGTCTGGAGTTTGTCCGGAAAATACAACCGCTTGCACGGGTGCTTTTCGGGTAACAACACCAAAACCGGGTTGCACTGCTTCACCTTCCAATGTAGCTACTACATGATTCACGTCCTCAAACGTAGAATTACCCGTTGCTTGTACCAGATTGAGTTTATTACCCGAAGAGTCGGTAGCGATAACCCGCATCAGTGCGCGTCTCATAGGCATGGTTCCAGGGAAGAAGTGACCGGTTTTATTAAGCAACGTAGCATTAACAACAATAGTGTCACCTACTTTACTGGCTGTAAGGGTCGAATCCACCGCACTAATCAGCTTACCGGGGCCGTACTTGCCAACCTTGGTTGCCATAAAGGCATGGTTGTTTAGGTATTTCTCAGGAACTGGGCCTATTGTACCGTCTGGATCAAAGTGAGAAGTTACGCCATCTTCCTTGGTAAATAACTCATTCGGGCTATTCCACTTATGCAGTACTGTTTTGTTCGCCACTCTTTCCATGTGACATTTAGCACATTTGGGAGATTCCGCTACATCATTGTTATTAGCTGCATCATCAAAGCTACTGTTAGCTTGCCAGATAGCACAACCTGTATTGAAGTGATTCGGGTTCGCCGGATCAGTATCTTTTCTTCCCATTGCACATTGATGACAACTCAAGCACAAGCCTTTACTTTGCGCTTCAAAATGTTTGGCTTCAGGATCATCGGTGAATGAAGTTTTCACTAATGCCCCACGATCAACCGTGTCAGCAGGATTACGATTAGTAGTACCTGTCACACCAAACGGCCCATAAAAAGGCCCACCTGTGTGCTGACCCAGTACAATACTTTTGATGGTATGGCGACCATCTGCCACCTTGTTCTTATCAAAATCAGCGAGCACTTTGGGTGTATTAGCATAATCCTCATAAATTTCGGCAGCTGCAAAACGGAAGAATGAATTCATCTCCCTATTTTCACCATCCTTGCTGTAATGCAAGGTATCACCCGCACTAAATCCACTATTAGGCAATGTCTTTGCTAGCGTATATTGACCACCGTCATCACCAATATTGCCGTCACCTAACATCCGTACGGTCTCAATACTATGACAGTAAGCGCAGTTTACGCCTTCACGATTGTGCGCATGCCCAATATGTAGCGTAGATTTAAATACCTTACCTTGATTATCAAAACCAACCACCGTTGTAGGTAGCGTTGAATCAAAATTCGGACCCGCTAAATTGGCTTCATTGGCGGCTTTTAATTCACCCAGCTTGGCTTTCGTCAAGGTTTCACCTGCAGCTAGGGGTATTTCTTCAAGATCAATTTTTATATCTTTGGAATACCAGGCGGCAGGCGCATGACATTTCACACAGAATTGAACTCGCCCTTTGAATTTTTTTAGATTCGCTGCTTTGGTAGCCTCATCCGCTGGCGCTAAATTCAGCTGGGTAATACGCGCACGTACTACGTTCTGAAATTGCCCCTGAAAGATAGGGCCTTTCCAGGCAGTGCTATGCCCTGATTGAGTCCATGTATCGTAGAGATCATTATGGCAGTGCTGACACTTTTCTTTAGCACTATCAAAAACGGTATGTTGATACCCTACACCAGCAATGACTTCAGATTCACCCGGTGTGGCTTTTGCATTTCGTGGATTGGGATCGACAGGTGGATTGGGGTCGACAGGTGCGGATGTAGAAGTACTTTTTCTACTATCGTCACAACTGCTGAGTGAAAATATCAGAAATATGCTTCCGACAATTAGTTTGATGTTTCGATGCTTCATAACTCCTCCAGGACAGTTCTAAGCACTAGCAATGTATAATGGTTTGAGGATAGCTATGCCAAAAAGATCAAAAGGCGCACAATATGGAGAGGTATTAAGCTACGTATAGCTAACTTACCTTCCATTAAAAATTGGCTTTCTAAGCTAAAAGATATATCAAACCCATATTTTGAAACCGATTGAATACTAGACTAGCGAGGTAACTAAGACTCACATTGATGAATTTATATGATATTAGTCAAGTTTTAGACTATCACTATGAGCGATCATTGTCTACAAAACAAGTCATTTCAAACATACCCGTTACCTTTTCAAACCAATCGCCTGAAAAAGCACAATGGGTTCATATCATGATCAGAACCAGTGCTATAACCGCAGGAAAAGCTTGGACAAAAAATATCTTCTTGTTGACTGTAAAGCCGCCAAAAATGCCAGCAATGACAATACACGAAAGAAAAAATACTTTGATAGCAAAACCATTTTCACCTAGGAGCTTGTCCGAGAACATGAGCCGTAGCGAGGGAAAGCTGATTTGAGC
>CAZDMX010000232.1:0-4518 GCA_964506085.1 uncultured Thiothrix sp.
ATGATCCTTAATGGCGAAGGGGCAACTTACAGATCCTCTGATAATTCGATTTATACCTTTCATCAAGCGATTACTGAAAACGATCAACCTTCAGACCTCTATAAAGTCACCCTTGATGGAACTGTATCATTAGTGCTGGCTAATTTTTTATCAGAAGGTGCTGCTGGAGTAGAACTTGTTAGCTATTCAGATGGTTCAGAGCGATTGTTCGTTCTTCAGCACCAGTTTCAATCTAAATTATTAGTTTTTGATGCTCAGGATTTAACGAACAACAACCCATTAAGCACAGTCCAATTGCTCTTTCCGGATGGTAGTGATGCGAGAGTTGCAGGCTTAGCTGTTAACCCTGCGACTGGAGAAGTTTTAGTGGTTGATGACGATGCCAGCGGCCCTGCAGATTATGCTAAGATTTATTCTGTAAATTTAGTGACGGGTCAGCTAACACTTGTTACAACTTTAACCGATGCGGAAATTGATGCAGAATCTCTTGCCTTTGCTGAAGATGGCTATTTATATACGGAAAGCGACCAATCTAGTGCCGCAGCAGCCAATCAAAACAAAATTTTCAGAATTGACTTATCCACCGGAAACTTAACGGCTGTTGAAACAAATATCAACAATGTGGTTTCAGGTGATATCGAAGGCATGTCATGCACGGGTAGTAAGATACTAACCCCACCCCCTTTTAGTTGTGATGTAGATGCCTACATCACTCATGCTCAATCACTATCTGTCACCCAATCTAGCATATCATCCATTGATATTGCCGCAGGTACTAAACAACTGGAGCAAGCCAATATCCATCCCAATGTGATCAATGCCATTGGTTATAACGTCGTTGACAACTATCTCTGGGGATATGATAGAGGCACTGAACAAGTAGTACGCATAGATAGTAGCTATAATGTGGTCTCTTATACTATCGCTGGGCTGCCTCAAAATATGTATCATATTGGTGATGTCTCGCAAGAGGGTATTCTCTTTCTTGCAGAAAGACATATCGAACCCGATAAAATTTACAGAGTTGATGTCAACCCTTCCTCAGCTACCTATTTGCAAGCATTACCCGCTATTACTTTAAGTAATAATACTAGCTTTACTGCCTCTGATTTCGCATTTCATCCCGGTGATGGCATGATTTATATCCCCAGCAATGATGGAAATCTTTATAAGATTAATCCGGCTACAGGAGTGATCAGCAGCGTCGGTGATATGCAGATATCTGGCTATAGCAATGCTAATGTGACGTTCTTTGATCGTGATGGCTATTATTATATAAATAGCTCAAGTGATATTAACCTTTACCGAATCGATTTAAGAAATCCTGCTTCGCCTAACCCCGTTGGCACTGTATTTTCCACCATCTCTGTACCCAAGGAAGCGGATGGTGCGCGTTGTCCTAATGCTTCTATTGGCACCTCTTTAACCATCTTCCATAACGTAATTAATGATACTGGTGGCACGAGTATTGGCACTGATTTTGCCATTACAACGGATGCGGGTTCACTGGTAGCAGGAAGTACTTTAGTTTCTGGTGATACCACCACCTATACCTCAAGTCCACTTATCGTCACACCAGGGAATTTCACAGTAACCGCTCCAAATGTCTCTGGGTATTCAATGTCTCCTGACATGTGGAGTTGTACTAATGCGAGTGGTGTTAGCCTAACGACAAACCATTCCACCAGTATCTCTGGACTCATCGGTTCAATGACCATTGCTGAAGGTGATAATGTGACGTGTACCATCACTTACGATGATAATTCCTCTTGTAGCGCTTTATCAGGAGAAGTAAATGTCGCTATCTCACCCATTTCTATATTGAAAACCGAAAGTGGTACTTATAAAAATAAGCTTTTTGTAGCAACAACCAACCATTCCAGCAATACTGGAAACATAAGAGCTTATGCTATCGGTTCTAATGAGCTGCCTGCATCTTCCGAGTCATGGAATGCTGCAAGTGCTATGGCAATTCAGAATCAACGCGGTACAAGACTATTTACATCAGTCGTGAGTGCTGGGAGTAGTAGCTTGGTGGCTTTTAATTCCCTAACAAATACTTCATTTCAAAGTTCTGGAGTCCCGTCTTTTGGAACCATTAAAACCAATGTAGCCTCAGCTGCAATGGGTCGGGTCTCTCCTAATAGTACTATTACGCTACTACAGGATGATGTTAATGCTTTACGCTATCTTGCTGAGCCTACCTACCGCAGCTTCTATGCCTCAACTATTTCAGCACGTTCTTCAGCCACTGGTGCGACCGCTCCTACTCAAGTTCTTGTAACCAGTGATGATGGCTTTCTGTATTCTTTTGACCAAAGTGACGGAGACCTCAACTGGGGATGGATGCCAGCCTCTTTAGCACTTGAATTAAAATATGCGGCAGGATTTGCCAATCAGCATTATATGCAAGGTGAAATTGATCAGCTTGATTTGAAATCAGGCACAACGGGTAGCTATAGCTTCGATAGTTATATTGCAGGAAGTTATCGTAATGGTTTGGGTCAATATGTACTCAAGATTGCTAATAACAGTGGTCTGGCATCCGTTGTGTGGGATACGGATCATACTGTTTCAAATACGCTAGCGGATACTGCACCTAATCAGGGTAAACGCGCCTACTTTTCTGATGCCAATGGTATTCAGTACATGGCTTATATCATTACTTCCTCAGCAACTAACTCCGTTTTACATATTAGAAGCCTAGTTGATGATAATACTCATGAACAAATTACATTGGGTTTTACCACCACTTCGACGCCTTTTGTGATGCCTGATTTATTAGGCTCAGCTTCCCCCGCCGTGAATACGATTTATCTGGGTAGCGATGACGGTAACATTTATGCGGCGACCCTGTTTGCCAACGATAATGTCACCATCAGCAGTAATCTGAGTTCTGCACTATACCCCAATCCTACTCCAGTGGGAGCCATACACCCTTCCACTCAGTCCTCTTCAGAGATTCTTTATTTAGGAGCAAGTGTTGCGGTAGGCGGTAAATACCATTTACATGCCCAGGCTGAAGATCGGTTCACAGTGTTTACCTATGATGCTTCGGGATCAAGCTGGAATCGGAGCTGGACAACTTCAACAGCGGCAAGCCTGACCGGGAAGTGGACGATTAGCGGAGGAACCTCAACATTTGGTACAGATAATTCCATTACTCCCTTGGCTGCTAATTCTCGTATAACAGATGAGGCTTATATCATTGCCAATAGCATCGTCTTACCCGTTACCGAACCTCCTGCGAATGCCAATGTTTGTGATGGCGATGCTTATTACTATTTCTATAAGCTGACCAATGGTTATAAACCGACCCAAACCTTCTTCGCTACAAGTGATCATGCTGCCATCACTACGGGTAAAATACGACTCGGTAAGGGCGATGCTATGAGTATGCATTTGACTACGACTGCTAATACCAAAAAGCTAGTAGCTTTAGGTTTGGCTGATCAGGATATCAACGGTGGTACAGGAATAAGCCAGAGCTTTTATATAAAAGACCCAGTGACTTCGGGAATTCGCAGTTGGAAAGAGCTACATTAAACTTGCAGTCCTCAGCAGATGACTGCTGAGGTTCTAGCTTTCTAAACAAACAAGCTTACATCCGCTTGTTGAGCTTTAGGCAAGAAACTGGCAGCGCCTATCCAGTCAGTTATTTCAGGAATAAAGTCATCTTTTTCCATTTCAAATAAATCCACAGTCATTTGGCAAGCTACGAGTTTTACTTCAGCTTCAAGGCAAAGCTCGCGTAGTTCATCGATAGTTGCGATTCCTTTATTCGCCATGGTTTTTTTCATCAAGGCTGTAGCGACACTTTCAAAGCCTGGAACACCCGCCATAATGAGGTTAGGGATTTTAATATCCGTTTTTCGTAACCACTCAGGGCCTATGGGCATTTTCATAGGCATGGCGGGATTGCCTAATGGACTTATACCAAGATCAAGATCTTTTTTAAGTAGACTTAAGCCATAAAAGGTAAAGAATATCTCCACATCCCAGCCGAGAGCTGCTGCTGTTGAAGCTAGGATAAAGGGTGGATATGCCATATCCAGAGTTCCTTTCGTTGAAATAATGGTCATGGATGGGGTATGGTTGGCTTCGCGTTCTTTCATCTTATGTTCAAAGCGTTCATCAAAGCGCTCATTGAACTGTTGATCGAAAAGTGACACATCCCCGCTACTATCCCCATTACTGGCTTCAGGTAAACCCCTGATACTTTCAGCTGTTGCGTTCATAATTGACTCCTGTATTTAGTTGTATTTAGTTTAAACTTTATCTGATTAAGTACATGTCTCAGCCATACTTATAAATAGAGCATGAAATCCGTAGGTTGGGGTGACGATAGGAACCCCAACAAAATCTAGATCATATTGTTGGGGTTCGTTCCTCACCCACAACCTACCGTTTTATAATAAATTTTTTGCATCTAAACTATGTTTGTAACTATGTCTGTAATCAGGAAACTTTATTAAGTCTTTTTAATAACGAATGAATATTCATCACCCGTAGCCTCGG
>CAZDMX010000233.1:0-4517 GCA_964506085.1 uncultured Thiothrix sp.
TATCATCCCTGCTATACCGCGATTCTGGGCAATTGCACAGACATTTCCACCTGCTACTGCATGGGAGTCATCTCCAGCATCGACGACTAAAATTGAACCTGCAGGCGCTTTATAAATCGCCGTGTGTAGCATCAAATTATCGCCCGGCGTTAGCTGCACGGTATACGCTGGCCCTGCAATACGAGGCATTCCTTCCCATAGCGCTTTTATTTTGTAAGCTATAAATTGTTCACGAGGCAAGGCATCTGCGTATTCTGTTGTTGCATATTCTGCGAAAGACAGGTTTATCAGGTTGCTTGGTTTTGATACAAGGGACATGGATTTATCTCAACTATAATCTATCGAATTATTTTTTATTATCCTACATGACTTTGTGGCTGCTTTGGGTTGATTTATAGGTGATTATTAACATAAAAAGCTAATTATGTGATCTGCCTTTCGTAACTGCTTAGATTGCGCTCTATTTGGGTCAATAGGGCTATCCTCAATACCTCTTCTGTTTTTTAGGTTTAAGCTAGATTAGCTGTTTTAGGCCGGTAACTGAAAACGGTCAATCGCCCAGTACAAGCCAGTGATAGCAATAGCCAGTGATGCAGGAATAACTATCCACGTTCGATACCAGTGTTTGTTACGAAACCAAAGGGATATGGTTAAAAAAGCAAGCAAAATGACAGCTAGCTGACCCAATTCGACACCGACGTTAAAGCTGATTAAGGCCGTCATAAAAGCATTTTCGGGCATGCCGAAATCACTGAGTACGCTGGCGAAACCCATGCCATGTAGAAGTCCAAAGGCAAAAACCAGTATTAATCGGCTGGTACGCAGTTTTTTGGCGAAGATGTTTTCAAATCCGGCATAGGCGATAGACAGTGCTATTAATGGCTCTACGATAATGGAAGGCAGACTAATCATACCATTCATGGATAAGCCCAAAGTGATGGTATGCGCAATGGTAAACATGGTGACTTGCCACAGCAACGGTCTTATTTGAGTGCTAAATAAGAATAAGGCAAGAATAAACAGGATATGGTCTAGCCCTTTAGGAATGATGTGTTCGAAGCCATAAACGATGTAATTAGTAATGACTTGATGTAGCGGCTTTTTGGCTACTATCTCAGTAAGTGAAAAGGGCTCGCTAGGTTTATCTTTGCGAAGCCATTGCCACTCAGACCAGTGCCATTGCTGGTTTTCTTTGTCGACTTGTCTCAAGCGTACGGCATTATCACCAAAGGTTAATGGGTAGTGCCACTGTAGCGATTGTGTACTACGCTCAATACTGCCGGAGAGATTTATCAAGCTAATGCGGGGAACTTTGGTGTAACCTCGTTCAGGGATTTTGACGGAGGCAATGCGCAAAGGAATACGCTCTCCTGACTGATTGGTTAAAGCGATTTGTTGCAGGAACTTTGCTTTGAAGGCTTCAAAATAAACGCCTAGTGCTTCGCTTTGCAGGACGCGCAAGGCATCGTATTCATCAGCATTAGGAGCATCTTTAGTGTTTTTGTATTTGCCATTAATACCCGTAAGCAAAGCTTCGATACTAGCGCGGACTTCAATATTAACCTGATTGGCTTCACCCGTTGTTTCTACGTTGATTTCTATTAGTGCAGGTTTTACAACATCAGCAAATACGGATGCTGTCTGCGTGATAAACAGACTAAAGAGTGATAGCAGAAATAGGAAACGAAGCATAAAAATATTTTAGGGCTACAATTTAAAAGCTAACGATCTGTGTATAATGACGCAGATCAATTAAAACTAGAAAGAGTTTAACAGGAGAAAATAAAATGCCAACCATTCCACCTATGGATAAACGTACCTTTTTAAAACTAGTAGCGATGGGAGCTGCTGGAACGGCAACGGGAGCATTGCCGTTCTTGATGCAAAGTGCCTTTGCGGCAGAATCAGCAAAAGCTGGAGAAATGCCAACCGATTATTACAGCATACCGAAAAAAGGCCAGGCTCGTATCTTACATACCACTGACTTACACGGTCAGCTTTTACCCGTTTACTTCCGAGAACCTAATGTAAATCTAGGTGTGGGCCCTGCGCTGGATCGTCCTCCTCACATTGTTGGTAAAAAACTGTTAGAGAAAATGGACCTTCAACTGGATAGCCCCGAGGCTTATGCTTATACCTATCTGGATTTCTTTGAAGCAGCCAAGAAATACGGCAAGACAGGTGGTTATTCGCATATAAAAACCTTGTTAGATATGTTGCGTAAAGATGCCGGTGGTGTTGATAATACATTGACTATTGATGGTGGTGATTTATGGCAAGGGTCGGGTACTTCTCTATGGACTCGCGGCGTAGATATGGTTGAAGCTTCGAATATCCTAGGCATCAATGTGATGGTTGGACATTGGGAGTTCACTTACCCTCAGCAAGAAGTGTTAAGTAATATTGCTCTATTTAAAGGCGATTTTATTGGTCAAAACGTGCGCGTTAAAGACGATGCACTGATGAGTGATGAATACGCCGAAATGGTCGAGAAAAATGAGGGTCGGGGTCTTTATGATGAAGATGAGGGTTACGCCTTCCAGCCCTATGTGATGAGGAAGATTGGAGGTAAGCGTATTGCTGTTGTCGGTCAAGCCTTCCCGCGTACTGCTAATGCAAACCCTCAAGAGTTTTTCCCTGATTGGTCATTTGGTCTGCGTGAAGATGATATGGCACAACTGATTAAGAAAATCCGTACCGAAGAAAAACCCGATGCACTTATTATGCTGTCACACAATGGCATGGATGTAGATATCAAAATGGGAGAGAACATTTCTGGGATTGATGCGGTATTCGGTGGTCATACTCATGACGGTATGCCTCAGCCTATTGAAATCAAGAATAAGGACGGTGGTCGTTGTCTTATTACCAACGCAGGTTCAAACGGTAAGTTTGTTGGCGTGATGGATATTGATGTCAAAGGCGAAGGCAAGATTGATATGCATTACAAAATGCTGCCTGTTATCACTAATTGGTTGCCTGCGGATAAAGAGATGGAAGCCTATATCTCACAGATGCGTAGCAAGAAATACGATGAAAAGATCAACGAAGCCCGTAATGAAAAGCTTAAGTTCAATAAATCTCGTGTTGGCAAATCTTATGATGAAATCCTGACTGAGAAGCTAGCTAAAGCAGATCGCACCTTGTACCGTCGCGGCAACTTTATGGGAACCTGGGATCAGGTTTTGTGTAATGCGCTACGTGATGAGTATAAAGCAGATGTGGCAATGTCTGCGGGTGTACGTTGGGGAACCTCTACACTGGAAGGTGACTGGATCACGATGGAAGATGTCATGACCCAATGCTCCATGACCTATGCAGAAACCTATGTTTCAGAAATGAAGGGTAAGGACTTGTTAACCACGCTCGAAGAAGTTGCTGATAACTTGTTTGACCCAGACCCCTACTTGCAATCGGGTGGCGATATGGTTCGTGTGGGGGGACTGGATTACACTATTGATCCTACCCAGAAGCTGTATTCACGTATTACGGATGCACGTTTGGACAATGGTGACAAAATTGAAGCTGATAAAACCTACAAGGTGGCCGGTTGGGCTACGGTAAACCGTACTCCCGATGGCAGGCTGATGTGGGATGTAGTGCGTGATCATATCCTTAAAGCCAAAGGCAAGGATGATGTGCTTAAGCTACCTAAAATTAATCACCCCAAGATTGTCGGCATGAACGATAATCTTGGCATGGCTGATTATGAAGGTGAGACGGGTTAGTCTAACTTTAACACCCTATATATAGTACGTTGTAAAAAAAAGCCCTGAATTTCAGGGCTTTTTTGTGAGTATGTTCTTTTGCTGCCTTACTCAATAGACAGAAGATTGTTACACTTTGTTACGTTTCGTTACCCTGGCGAGATTCTCGTTACACATATTCTCGTTATGATGGACTCGTCAACAATTCGTCAATAATACAGGAGACACATTATGAAAAAGAGTAGTAAAATATTAATCAACACAGTACTGGGCTTAAGTATCATCACATTCGGAGGCATGCTGGCTTATGCAAGTCCTGGCGGATTTGGGATGGGGCATTTTAATCCTGAGAAACGTAGTGAAATGATGGTTAAACGGATGACCAGTAAACTAGACTTAAACGAAACTCAAGTTGAGAGCCTAAAAGCTTTACAACAGAAAATTGTTGAGCGTGGTAAACACCTTAAGAAAAAGGGCGGTAGGGATTTCTTGATGTTGCTAGACGCACCCGAACTAGATCAAACGCAAGCATTAGCTTTGCTAGAGGAGCATAGTCAACTAAGACAACAACATGCACCTGAAATGATTGCAACAATCGCTGAATTCACTAATAGCTTGAGTGCTGAACAACGTACAACATTAAAACAAACACTTAAAAACTTCCCAAAACGAGGTGGTTTTGGAAAGCACTTCCATCATCAATAAAGGTATCCTTCTCCCAGAGGGAGGGTGTTGTAAAAGTAGATTATGTAGGTTGCGGGTGAGGAACGAACCCCAACGTGACAAGCTTTGTTGGGGTTCCTACGTCAC
>CAZDMX010000234.1:0-4503 GCA_964506085.1 uncultured Thiothrix sp.
CATTAAAATCTGCAGGGTGTTTTAGGATCTAATAAAAGAATCTGGATCAATAACAAGGAAGATTAGGGTTGATAAAAATAGATGGCTTGTAGTCAGGGAAGATCAAGCCTATTGGTCTGCTTATTAGACCTAGAAAATGGAAGAAGGGTGTTGTAAAAGAAGATTATGTAGGTTATGGGTTACGACTGTATGGACACAGGAGGTGGGGTAACGTATGGAGTAGACCGAGGCCGAACTCCAACGTAACGCTGTTTGTTGGGGTTCCTTCGTCACCCACAACCTACCCTCATGGCTTTTGAGACCCTTCGAAGAGGAGAGGGATTTATTACACTGCTATTCAAACCAGAGTACCAG
Organism: uncultured Thiothrix sp.; assembly: GCA_964506085.1. Taxonomy (GTDB): domain Bacteria; phylum Pseudomonadota; class Gammaproteobacteria; order Thiotrichales; family Thiotrichaceae; genus HyVt-477. Next base: position 355 of record CAZDMX010000234.1, read on the forward strand.
AGCGCTCGGCACTATTCTCAATATGGTCTAGAAACTCATTGAGATTGGATTTAGGGTTAGTTTTTATTATTTTAATAAAATGATCCATATCAAAGTCGGTGTAATACTTTCCTCGCTTGATTTCTTGCTGACGATTATCTGTGATATTCGCATTGGATGAGCCTCTTTTGATCTCGCCGTATTGATAAGAAGAACTACTTGCAAACGACTTGATATAGATATTTCTTCCGCCTCCTAGTCTTAATGGCAACAGGTTCACTTCGACTGGCTCACCGCTGTTGGTGGTGAGATCTAGCGTTCCTGACAACATTCCTAAAATAGCAATTTGATGGGCACTTTGTGTATCTACGGATATATTTTTAAAGTGCAGATTCTCAAAAGCGCCGTCACTTGAAAATATACCTTGTAATGACCCCTTCGAATGTATGGTGATGTTTTCCATCGTTATATTCGATAACTTTGCCCCTGCGAACTGACTCCATGAACGGCTGATATTATCTGAATCTTGAGGAATTAACTGAAATGCATCCCTATGTGCTAATTTTTTGAAAGCTGCTAACTGTTTTTTACCATTCCCACCGTTACCCACGATAGCATTGATTTCTTTCACCCTCTTATCAAAGGCTTTTGAGAACTCACTACCGATAATCGTGTCTTTAACCGTATAGTTTTTTAAGCTGATATTAGATTGGAATATTTTAAAAGCATCTCGAATAAAGGGTTGGTCTATCACGCTTCCATCCGGTGGCGGAGCTGTATTTCCCTTTAGAATAAATAATTGATTTTCTGCCGCTTTCAATTCACTAAATCGTGTCTCCAATAGGAATTTAATCACACTGTTTGAAGCCGCATCAACATCTCGATCTGCTCTATTGCTATTCTTAAAATCATTTGCAATTTTTTGAACATCAGCGCTTACGTTTGTCGCGCCAGAACCTCCTGTGTGGCCACCCGTACCTGCGTCCGATTGCCCTGAGCCACCTGAGCCTTGGTTTTGTCCGCGCAACGCTTGTAACTGTGCAAGTTGATTCTTAACAATCGCTTCATATTTTGTAACCCCTGCTGCATTTCCTGCTTGCTTGTGCCGCTGCAGAATTAACCGGTCTCTGCGTATTTCATTAAGCAGTATTCGAATTTTACGATTGTTATTCACTCCTGTTTCAACAGGCTGTTGTTGTCGACCTTGAAGAGCAGCTAGTTTGGCTTTTTTTGTTTGCAGGATTTTTTCATATTTCTGCACACCCGGAATATTGTTATTAGCTTTATGGATATTAAGAATTCGGGTATCGCGTGCGATTTCATTCATTAATACATTGATCTTTTTAATAGACCTGGATGAAAGTTGACCGCCGGCTGACCGTGATTGCTGTGTTTGCTCCTGAAGGTTTTTCCGCTCTATATTGAGCGCACTGATTTTTTCAATCCAGTTTTTTTCTTGTTTCCATTTTTTTTGCTGATTGGCCGCTCTGGCCATATTTTTATATTTTTTTATTAAACGACCTATCTCGTTTATTCTTTGTTGAATATTGCTCATAGTTAAAACCCTCATAGATTATAAATCTATAGGAGGGGATGCTTCTTTTGTCAAGATGAATCGGTTGTTTATTATCGAATCTAGATTTCTGTGCCCAGAATAATATTTGCGTGGTGAAGCCTTAATAAAATACGATAACCACTATGAATCGCTTCTTTTTCATCAGGATGCTGCATTTCTTTAGCTAGCTGAGTTAACAGTTCTTCTCCTGTGCGTTCTGTTTCATCCTGAAACAACTCCATCACCCTTGCCGTGACAGGGTCTGCCGGAAAGTATTTCACTTCATCTTCTTTATCTCGATAAATCAATACGAAGCTTGGGGTTTCAGGCTGTTCTTCTGGTTGGTAGTCTTCATTGATTTGATGTACTGGCCACTGATAAGCCAGACAATATGCAGTTGGAGACAGCACGGGCTTATCTTTCAACATATCGCCATGAGGATCAATTTTATCCCAATCTGGCTCATCCTGATCGACCATTAAGGCAACTTCAGCCCATTCAAAATGGGCTAATTCGAATAAATAGGGTGGATCATCTGAAGTCGACTCATGTTCATCTTGCAGATACAAAATGAATTCTTTGGAAATATCAATAAAGTAAGGGCTGTGACTCTCATGCTTCGAGAAAAAGGCTCTGACTAAACGCCGCCAGGCTTCATCATCATAGTGTGTGCGTAGTTCTGGAAAACCATTTTCCAGAAAGCCATTTACATTATTAAAGAAAAGATCTCGATAGATTTCCATGCGACGATCTTCAAGCCCTTCAGGACGAGGAGCACCAAAAGGGTCTCGGATATGAGCTGTAAATTCGTATTGCTTTTGCTGGAATAGAGGAAGTTCTTCTTTGCTCATTTTAACCATGGGTTCCTGTCGCCTTTGCTTTACCTGCATTTGCATACTTTGCCTGATATTCTTTTACACGCTCGACTTCTTTGATCAGTACCTCAAGAGGAGGAATATTAAAATCTCGTTCTACTAACGTTGGAAATACGCCGAACTCTTGATAAGCCACATCAAGTAAACCCCAAACATCTTCAATAATATCTGCACCATGTGTATCGACAATCAAATCCTCGGCCTCTTCGTAATGCCCGGCTATATGCGCGTATACGATTTTTTCACCCGGTAGTTGTTTTAGAAAATCGATCGCGTCGTAGCAATGGTTGATTGAGTTTACATAGATGTTATTGATATCAATATGCAGGTTACAATCGGCTTCTTCAATGACGGCATTTACAAACTCGATCTCGCTTAACTCTGTTGATGGCATCGCATAGAAAGATACATTTTCCATGGCGATACGTTGCTCCAGAATATCCTGCACCGTACGAATTCGATCGGCGACATAATGCACAGCTTCTTCTGTAAAAGGGATGGGTAGTAGATCGTAAAGGTGTCCATCATCAGAACAATAGCTAAGATGCTCGCTATAACAGCGAATATCATGCTCTTTCATAAACAACCCTACTTCTTTTACAAAGTCTGTATCTAAAGGGCTTGGACCACCAATTGAAAGTGATAAGCCATGGGTTACAAAAGGCACTTGTTCTGTAAAAGCCTGGAGCCTTTTTGTTAATGACTTGCCCATCGGAATCCAATTTTCTGGAGCTACTTCCATAAAATCAATGGAGGCTGGTAAGTTCGCCTCCAGCTCTTTCATGAGTTGTCCTCTGCGGAATCCTAAACCTGCTCCCGTTACGGGGTATGATTTCATATATGTGCCTGTATTTATGTATTGACAATAATAAATTCCGAACAAGATTTCCGCACCCTTCGACAAGCTCAGGGAGCTAGTTCACAGCAGCACCCTGAGCTTGTCGAAGGGGCGGAATGTTTGTATTTTCTTTTAGTTTGCAAATACTCTTGTAAGTAATAATGTGTAGCTGTTTAGCTGTTTAGCTTCTGAACCATTTACTAAGGTAGTAATCCACACTAAAGTATTTGCCTGCACCCATAAAAAACAACACTAGCAGCATAATAAAATAGGTAGCAGAAAACTCAATGCCATTATTAAGCATCACTAAGCTACCATTTTCAGTGAGCCAATTATAGTCTGCATTAGCTTTTAAAACTTCTTTAGCTTTATCTAAGCGCTCTATCGCTCCAACCATTCGGTCTGACGAAAAAATTCCGCTGCCTTCTGCAATAGCCAACCAGCCATTTTTAGCATGTACCGTCACAGCTGCTACGATCATGGTAATCATTAAGGGAATAGAAACCCAACGTACTGCAAAACCGACCAGTAAAAAAATGGCACCACCTACTTCAGTTAAGGTAGCTGCCCACGCTAACACTTCAGGAAAAGGCAAACCCAGACCCCAATCAGGGTTGCCAAACCAGGCAATCGTACTTTCCATATCAGCTAGCTTTTTTGTCCCAGCCATCCAAAAGATCGGTACTAGGTACAGTCGCAATGCTAAAGAAGCTAAGAAATCTAACGAACGGAATTTATCTAAAATATTTTGTGCCCAATTGGCAAACTGAATCATCATATATTTCTCTTAGAAGTTCTTCTCCACTAATTACAGCCCAATGCACATATAGCAGGAAAAGAGTTATTGTTATTGACATGATGGGAAATGGGTTAAATCTGTTGTTTATAATCAGCTAAACTTT
>CAZDMX010000235.1:0-4495 GCA_964506085.1 uncultured Thiothrix sp.
TCCTGACGTTCGCGCTCTAGCATCTGCTCCTAAAACACCGAAGCCTTAGCAAAAGATAGGAAAATTTCTATCAATTCCTGATAACAAAATATTCAGTTGGAAAAAATGATCCCCCTAAAGCAGACAGGCATAACAACACGTCATCAATAGCACCAGCTAGTTAAGCCTTTCACGCCCCAGCACCATAATATTTACCACGAAGTTTTCATTACACTTCACATCCTCGTGTGTTTGGTGGTGAATGAAATATCTCCCTTTCTATTTTTTGTCATAAATCTGCCATATTTCCCTTTTATACTTCTCCCAAGTTAACCAAATAAGAGATTACTTATATGAAAGCATTGCCTCTCATGATTGCTTTGGGATTAGGTTCTATTACCACATCGGCTTTGGCTCGTGATCACATTGATATTGTGGGTTCTTCAACGGTTTATCCTTTTTCAACCGTGGTTGCTGAGACTTATGGTAAAAAGTCAGGAAAGAAAACACCTAAAGTTGAAGCTACTGGTTCAGGGGGTGGTTTGAAGTTGTTTTGTGCGGGTAGTGGCATTAATACACCTGATATTGTGAATACTTCTCGTCGTATTAAAAAGAGTGAATTTGATGCTTGCCAGAAGAATGGCGTAAAAGATATCGTTGAAGTACCTATTGGTTATGACGGAATCACCATTGCAAATGCTAAATCTGCGCCGAAGATGGCATTGACGCTTAAAGATCTATTTCTTGCCCTTGCCAAAAAAGTTCCTGGTGAAAAGGATGGAGAGTTAATGGATAACCCTTACAAAACCTGGAAAGAGGTTAACCCTATATTACCGAATATAAACATTGAAGTATTGGGGCCTCCTCCCACTTCAGGAACACGAGATGCTTTTGTTGAGTTAGCCTTGGAAGGTGGTTGTAAATCGGTTGACTGGATCAAGCAACTTAAAGAGGACTCTAAAGCTGCGAAGAAGTCTGGAGATGACAACAAAGCCTCCGAGCTTATGCATAAGTACAAAGAGATTTGTCACACGGTGCGCGAAGATGGTGCTTATGTTGAAACGGGTGAAAATGATAACCTGATTGTTAACAAGCTAACAAAGAATCCTAAGGCATTAGGTATATTTGGTTTTAGTTTCCTTGATCAAAACACTGACAAAGTTCAAGGATCTACTCTTGACGGTGTTGAAATTAGTTTTGAGGCTATAGCCGATGGTTCTTACCCAGTTTCTCGCCCTTTGTTCTTTTATGTGAAGAAGAGCCATGTAGGTAAAATACCGGGTATTAAAGAGTTTATTGCTGAATTTACGGATGAAGATACTTGGGGTGAAGAAGGCTATCTAACAGACAAAGGACTTATTCCCTTATCTGAAGACAAGCGTAAGGCGATGGCTGAGTCTGCTAATGGTTTAACTCCATTGGTACTATAGACTTTCACTTAAATAATTTCCTGCGTTGTAGGGGCGAATTCATTCGCCCAGTATGCTCGTAAGGCGAATAAATTCGCCCCTACAGGAAATTTAATAAGTGAATACCTATAGTGGAGTAAGTCGAAAGACATTCTCCTGATCTTAGAGCGATCCATTTTAAACCTACGGTTTTTCACATAAATAACTTCCCTTCACTTCACTCCACTTCGCTCAGGAAACTAGACCCTGAGCGGAGTTGAAGGGTGTGAACGTCTGTATCACACAAGCAGAAACTAAAACAATGCCAACTCACCTTATTATCATCACCTTGCTTGCACTGCTTTTATTTAGTTATTTCACTGGGCGTAAGCGTTCCATTGCAACGGCTAGTGTAAGTAAAGGGCGTTATAACTTACATTCACGCCCACAATATTATGGCTTGATGGTTGTATTGTGGGCAGGTCTTCCTGCCTTGGTGGTGTTGTTTCTATGGACAGTGTTTGATGCCTCTATCGTCACATCTCTGACGGTTTCACAACTCCCCGTTGATATACAGTCGCTATCTAAAGGCGACCTGAGCTTGTATGTCAATGAAATAAAAAATCTGGCTGAATCAGGTCGTGTTACAGAGGATGTCGTAAAACAACAGGCTGTGACGCATTACCTGAGCTTAAATCATATCAGCATTATGGCTAAAACAGGAGTCGTTTTTGCTATTGCTCTACTTATCATTCTATTTGCTCTGCGTAAAATCGAACCGAAACTACAAGCACGAAACCATGTAGAAAAGGCGATTACAGGGGTCATGATTGCCTGTGCTTCTATCGCTATATTAACAACGGTAGGTATCGTTTTTTCCGTTATTTTTGAAGCTATTCAGTTTTTTAAAGCGGTTCCTATGACCGAGTTTTTATTCGGCACTCATTGGAGTCCACAAACCGCTATACGTGCTGATCAGGTGGGTGGTTCGGGTAGTTTTGGTGCCGTCCCCTTATTTGTCGGTACGCTATTAATATCACTGATTGCTCTCACCATCGCCGTTCCACTAGGCTTAATGTCAGCCATTTATTTATCGGAATATGCCAGTCAGCGGTTTCGTTCCTTTGCCAAGCCTATGTTAGAAATCCTCGCGGGGATTCCCACGGTTGTTTATGGGTTTTTTGCTGCATTAGTGGTTGCTCCTTTCATTCGTGAAATGGGAGAGTCTATAGGTTTACAGCCTGCTTCCGAAAGTGCATTAGCGGCAGGCATTGTGATGGGAGTCATGATTATCCCTTTTGTTTCTTCCCTTTCTGATGATGTGATCTCAGCTGTTCCACAAGCCATGCGTGATGGGTCTTATGGGATGGGGGCAACCAAGTCTGAAACCATAACTCAAGTCGTTATCCCTGCTGCGCTTCCGGGTATTGTGGGTGGTGTATTGCTCGCGGCTTCACGTGCTATTGGTGAAACTATGATAGTGGTCATGGCTGCAGGTCTGGCGGCTAACCTTACCGCGAACCCTTTAGAAGCAGTCACGACTGTTACGGTACAAATCGTCACCCTACTGACAGGCGATCAAGAGTTTGATAGCCCCAAAACCCTCGCAGCTTTTGCGCTGGGGTTGGGCTTATTTGTTGTTACGTTAATACTCAATATTATTTCACTGCATGTGGTACGCAAGTATCGTGAGCAATACGAATAGGAACGGCTGAACATTATGTCTACCCACACTACCGATAAAATAAAAGCTAATCTAAAAAAACGCTACGCGAAAGAAAGACGTTTTCGTGCTTATGGCATTATCTCTCTTACCATCAGTTTCCTGTTCTTATTGACCATGATAGTTAATATTTTTAGCACGGGTTATCCTGCTTTCCAACAGAGCTACATCAAGCTTGATGTGACTATTGACGCGGCCATCTTGGGCGTAAGTAAGAACGCAGATCATGATGCTTTATTTAAAGCCAATTACAGCAAATTAATAAAGAATACACTGAAAGAGAAGTTCCCTGATGCAAGTACGCGCAAAGAAAAACGTGCTCGGAATCAATTAGTCAGTAATTCGGCAAGCTATGATTTGCGTGACAGGGTTATCGACAACCCTGACTTAATTGGAACCACGCAGTCTTTCTGGTTTTTAGCCAAAGATGATATTGATGTCTTTATGAAAGGTAAAATTGACCGAAATTTGCCTGAAACTGACCGTCGAATCAAAGATTATCAACTTAAATGGATTGATCAGCTACAAGCAGAAAACCGACTGGAAAAACGTTTTAATACCACCTTTTTTACTTCGGGTGACTCTCGTGAGCCAGAGCAGGCAGGTATTAAGGGGGCATTTATTGGCTCACTGCTGACGATGTTAGTGACAATGGCTTTATCCTTTCCCATTGGTGTACTTACAGCGGTATATCTGGAGGAATTTGCACCACAGAATAATCGTTGGGTAGATATCATTGAAATTAATATCAATAATCTTGCTGCTGTTCCTTCCATAGTCTTTGGCTTACTCGGTTTAGCGGTGTTTATCGCCTTATTTGGTGTGCCACGATCCGCGCCCTTAGTGGGTGGTTTGGTGTTAACACTGATGACTCTGCCGACTATTATTATTGCAAGTCGAGCCGCTATTAAATCGGTTCCTCCTTCCATACGGGAAGCCGCATTAGGTTTAGGCGCATCTAAGATGCAAACTACATTTGGTCATGTTGTGCCGCTAGCTATGCCAGGTATATTGACGGGAAGTATTATTGGCATGGCACAGGCATTAGGTGAAACGGCTCCTCTCTTAATGATTGGTATGGTTGCCTTTGTCGCCGATATTCCACAAGGGATTACTGACCCAGCGACCGTTATGCCGGTACAGATTTATTTATGGTCAGATAGCCCAGAACGTGCGTTTACTGAGAGAACCTCTGCCGCCATTATGGTGCTGCTTGCTTTTTTAGTAGTGATGAACTTTCTGGCGGTGATGTTGCGTAAGAAGTTTGAGCGTAAGTGGTAAGGCTTATACTCTTTATACTACAAAGAAATAACGCTTACAGAGAAATAGATGAACTCCACCCTATAGGTATTCACTTATTAAATTTCCTGTAGGGGCGAATGAATTCGCCCCTACAACGCAGGAA
>CAZDMX010000236.1:0-4471 GCA_964506085.1 uncultured Thiothrix sp.
TCCCTCGAAAGCGCAGCAACTATCAGAGGGGGCAAGATTTAGAACAAAAAAACGCCCCTCAATGGAATAAAAGAGATATCTATGTATTATAGGGGGATCAAGCAGATAGCTATCTTATGCTACTTATTGTGTTTTATCGCTCTTCTTGTTCCTCTACAAACTTATGCTGCATCAGCCATTGATATCATTGTCAAACAACGCGTTCTTGTTGCTCAAGAACGTGGCATTGTAACGCTACCGTTTACGGTCGTTAATCGAAGTAGTCAAACACTCAACCTCTCTGAAAACATAAACCTTCCACAAGGTTGGCGCATCTTGGCAACGAGTGGTTCTTTTACTTTAGCCCCCGGTGAAAGAACCGTGCGGCTTGTGCATGTATTAGCATCTTCAGATGTCCCTTCAGGTTCTTATACCCTTCCCTATCACGTTATTTCCCAAGATCAGTTATCCATTCATGCTGAAGAAAATGTGAGCGTTGTTATCGCCTCTAACGCACAACTATCATTAGAGGTTATTGAGCCTCCAGGCTTAGTGCTCGCGGGTGAAGAATACACCGTTAAAGTAACGGTTAAGAATAAAGGAAATGTAGCCGTTTCTTTAACAGCAGATATAAAAGATCGATTAGGCTATGTCGCGTCATTGAGGCCTAAGTCTTTAGCTCTTGAACCTTCTCAATCTTCGACCTTAACCATTACGGCAAAAATTCCTGCTTCATTAAAGAATACGTCTTATCATACTTTTAAGCTTTCTCTTGAAGGCAGGTCAATCGATGTACAAAAGGAAATCAAGACACGAATCGTTTCACGCATTCCAGAAGGGATAGGTCGGTACCACACACTTACCGCTAAAGTCTCGGGTAATTATACTTCTAACGGCAATATAGGCACTTTACAAACTGAACTTTCTGTAGCTGGGAGTTTAGATGAAGAAGGCATTCACAACATTGATCTCTTAGTAAGAAATAAGCAGACCCTTTCGACCTCTTCATTGGGCCTAGACTCCGAAATGCGTGCTTCTTATATCAACTCAAGTATCGGCATACATCTGGGTGATCGCTTATTTCCAATAGCGGGAATAACAGACACCGGGTTTTATGGAAAAGGACTTGAAATAGAATATCATCCTAACGATCAATACTGGTTTCTACGCGCCTTTAGTGCGGAACAACACTCATCTGAAATTAGTTTTAATGAGGATGGAAGTTTAACTCTCGCGAATATCAAGGGCATAGAGGCTGGCTATCAATTTGATAGTGGCCTGGAAATAATTGCTAATATCTTAAGCAAAGAAAATGAAGATAATAGCCAGCACATTGAAACCTTGACAGGGTTTGATGTTCATTGGGATAAATTTGATGCCTTTGAGGTGGGTCTTTCTTTTGCTAGAGACAATGACGGTCATGCTATCCGCTTCGAACAAAATGGTTTGCTAGGTGCGTTAAATTACAATCTGGAATTTCAACGAGCAGACGCACTCTTCGATGGACAAATTAAAGATGTAGAAAGTGAAAGTGCTACGGGTATTTATAGCTTTAATGAGAATAAAAGTTACCTTAAAGCAAATTTATTTCGCAGCCAGAGAAATCTGGAAAATGACATTAGCAGACAAATTCGTGACGACAACATTTATCGATTAGGTATAGGGCATTATTTTAATGACAATAGGCTTGATAGCTTGTTTGCAGAGGTATTTGTACGCACTGAGAGAGACAAACGCGAAGCCTCTGATCTTGATCATACAGAGAAAGGTATACGTCTGGAATATCAAAAAAATATCAATCATCAATGGGGGCTGAATACCAACATTGAATTCGCACGTAGCCATGATGATATAAAACAACTGACATCTAATATTGATAGGGAAAGCTTAACACTCGCGTATACCCCTAACGATGAATATTATTTCGGGTTTAATATTGATAATACTCATTCTATTGAACGCAATAATCAATCGCTAAGTTATGGTTTGAACGCAGCTATTCGGCTTAATAATCGACAATATTTTTCTGGTTATTGGCGACACTCGGATATTGCAAATAGTAATAATGATAAATTTCAACTTAATTACGAGCATCTTTTTTCTAATGGATTAAGCTTGGGGTTATCTGTTTCAACGGACACTCAACCCAGTAGATCGGGTGATGTTGATTATTTGCTTAGACTCTCTATGCCACTGGACATCCCTTTATATAAACGCAAGAATATTAGCGCGATACAAGGTCGGGTTGTTGATAAAGAGCACCATCAAGCTATCGCTAATTCGATTATTACCATTGCCGGGCAACATGCCATATCAGATGAACAGGGTTTTTATCAGTTTAAAGCAATCAGAGCCGGTGCCTATTCCATTGCTACCGATCTAAGTCGAACCCATCTAAATCAAAATTATTTAATTGAAGATGCGCAGCGCAACATTACCCTCCTTGCTGATCAGACTATGATACACAATATTCAGCTAACAGCAGGTACAGGACTCACCGGACAAGTGAGAAAATATATTACTTCACAAAGCTCCGTGTTACAGCATATTGATGAAGAGCTAATACCCTCTGACGGTATATCCGGTTTACTAGTCACACTGATATCAACCGAAGAGAGTGAAATAGTGTATAAAAGCTTAACAACCGAGGGTGGGTTTTTCAGCTTCAATGGAATCAAAGCAGGGAAATGGCACATTCAGGTTGCAGATCCGCAAAATCTAATCGGTGAATCTCGTCTGGATAATCCTCAACGTATCGTAGAATTGCAGATTGGAGGAGAACTGGATCTGGAGTTTAAAGCTATTCCTTTACTCAAAAAGATAAAGAAAATCGGCCCCAGCACAGGGTTTAGTGTTTCTGGCGAATGATCCTACTTAATGGTTTATAGAAATGAAAATAGTAAAACGAATATTTAAAGCATCACCTAGTATTATCATGCTTTTTTGCATTGTATATCCAATATCCGCTTACGCCGATACAGCAACCGCAGCCCAAACTCTACGCATTATAATTCCAAAAATTGCACTGCTAGACACTAACAACACCCATACTCCTTTAGAGATTGTTTTTGACCCCATGACAGAGGCAGGTGCTAATTTCCCACAAGCCACAGCCTCTAGTTTTTATGACGTGAGTTCGAACATAAAAAAACTTAAATTATATGCAAAAATAAACAAAAATCTGAAAAATGATTACAATCTGTTTCTACGTGTCAATGCGAAAGGAACTACTTTTAAAAAGTTAACACTGACCAATAAATCTCTTACTACTCTAGGGCGACTCATTAAATCCGACAAAACGCTTAATTATAAAGCAAGCCCAGCTTTTTCCAACAAAACTATCCCTTATGGAAATATTGATGTGGTAGTGACTTACACACTTGTTGAACCCTAAAAAGCAGATTAAGATATTTACAGAAGTTGAACCTTCAACCTAAAATAACTCAGAATCAATAAAGAAACCCATATTCCACTAGATAGTTAACCTCATCCTCTTGCACAAAAAATTATTTGTTATTATTAGTATATTAATATATGCTAATTTAATTTAACTCATTTTGAATAACTGAATTAAGGAGTTTCAAATGGCACTATGGACACTATTTGTATGGCTAGGCGTAGGTGCACTAGCTGGTTTTTTAGCACGTAAAATTCTAGGCGGCACATCTCCATTTGGGATAATCGGCGACATCATTCTAGGACTGGCAGGCGGTATTCTAGGTGGTTATATTTTAGCTTTGACAGGTCTTGGTAATACGGTTGGTGGGCTTATTGGAAGCATTATCGCTGCGGTAGTAGGTGCTACTATTTTGGTTTGGTCTACTCGTTTCCTGAAGAAAAAATAGGAGTCAATTATGTCGCAAGATTCACAACAACCCAACAAGGAAAAAAGCTTTTTTGAACGTCTTGGTGAAATTCTAAATCAACCCTTGCCTGGCACAGAAATAGAAAAGCCTGAGAAACAGATAACATCTTCAGATAAAGATTCTGATGATATTTCATTATTAGAGCGCATAAAAGATATTCTTAATACGCCTTTACCCGGATCTGAAGGTGCTGATGAAGCCGGTAGTACTATCATTGCTCAAGATGAAATTTCTGAAAATGACTTTCAAGAAGACTGGTGGGAAACAGATTGGGCTGCTTTTAAAGCCCATCAAGGTAAAGATCGCCAAGGTTTGAATATGAAACAAAGACGTGACCAGGAAGGCTTTGCACAATATCAGGAGCAGGAACGCGCTCAATTCGATATTTACCAGAATCAGGAGTTTGAAATTTTTCAGCGTCAGCAACAAGCTAAGTTGAACTGGATTCAAGAACAACAACTGGCTCAGGCTCAAGGTGTGCAACCATTACCACATGGAATGGTTCCTCCTCCACCGCCAGCCCCTCCGGTTCCACCGCAGATGCCAGTACCACCCTGGATGCGTGCCAAGGCATAATCCTAAAAAACGCAGTTGAAACTACTGCGAATGCCTATAGCACTGAATCT
>CAZDMX010000237.1:0-4455 GCA_964506085.1 uncultured Thiothrix sp.
GTATTGAACAGCCTTGGAGTTAGGGTGTCTAGTAGAGATGCTCTTAATCGTAAACAAAGAGTTAATCAGTTGTATGAATAAAATATATTGTTTCGGCTTTTTGTTCTTCTCAAAAACTACGATCAGGATGTTTTTTACTGATGAGAAGTCTACTTTAATATTTGTCCGTTCTGCGGCAATGGCTATAAGAAAAGGCTTCGATGAGAACGCCAGGATTGCATCGTGGGGCAAACGTGGAGAGCTGCAAGCACAGCAATTGTCAAAGCAGTTTGGCACGGATATCTGGCGGGTTGAAGACGGTTTTATTCGTTCATCTGGGCTGGGTTCCGATTATTCTCCTCCGGTATCTTTAGTTGTTGATAAGATTGGTATTTATTATGACCCATCAACGCCTAGTGAGCTTGAATCAATACTGCAATCCTATGTCTTCGACACAGATTTGTTAGCTAGCGCAAATAGGATTCAACAATTGCTGGTTGAGCAATCTATCAGTAAATATAATCTTGGATTGTCGCTTGATGATACTTTTAAACAGTCTATAAAAGGCAAAACAGTTATTTTGATTCCTGGTCAGGTTGAGGATGATGCGTCCATACAAAAAGGCACGGTTGATATTAAGACAAATACGGATTTAATAAAAAAAGTTCGTCAGTTGCGTAGCGATGCATTTGTGATTTATAAACCACATCCTGATGTGGTTAGCGGTAATCGCATAGGTTATGTCGATATCAGAGTAACCCAGCAGTACTGCGATATGGTTTTGGATGATGTCAGTATTACAGATTGTCTTGAGATCGCTGATGAGGTACATACATTGACTTCGCTAGTGGGAATGGAAGCTCTGATGCGAGGATGTAAAGTGTTTTGTTATGGTTTGCCATTCTATGCAGGTTTTGGCTTGACAGAGGATCAACATACGTTGGTGCGGCGCACACGTAACTTGAGTTTGCAAGAATTGATAGCGGGGACTTATATTCTCTATCCCCAATATATGGACTGGGAAAAGAAACAATTTTGTACGGCTGAGTTTGCAATAGAGCAAATGCGAAAGCAGATTCAGCAGCAAGGTGGTAAGCAGCTTAATAAAGTAAGCCGAGTTCGTAGACAATTGCGTAAAGCGGTGAATATGGGTCGTGGAGTTTTACAAGGTTTTGGTTTTTGATCTTGCTTTTTTTATTCTTCTGCGAGCTACCAAATAATCTAGGAGGCTTTGCGGTACGTTTTACGATATTGCCCCGGAGCTATCGCTTCAATCTGTTTAAACGCCGCATAAAAATTAGATTGTGATGTGAATCCGACCTCTAAACCGATGGAAAGCACCGATGCTTTGGGTTCATCAATTAACAGCCTCTTCGCTTCATTAATTCTATGTTCACGTAGATATTGTGAAAAACCTTTGCCTAAGCGTGTATTAATCAATTCAGAGAGTTGATGAGGCGATATATTTACGGTTTCGGCAAGTGTGTTCAAATGTAAGTCTTCGTTGTTATAGAGCTTATCTACTCGCATTAATTTTTCTATTTTATTTAGCACCGCTTGCGTGTCTATATTTTCTAGTGTTGAGGCTATATAAGAAGCTTGTGCTGCTTCGGAGACTTCTGTTGTTATACCCGGAGATCTTAATAAAATCAGGTCAGTAACAAAGAATGCCAAGCCAATGTTTACTGCGTAATAGGCATAGAATATTTCTTTGGTTAGTAGTGGAATGAACAGCCCTAACACCAACACGGTAATGGCAATAATAAACATGACTACCAGTGCGATGATTTCCTGTTTAAAGCGGCTGCGCTGATCCCGTAATTGATACAAAGTATAAGCAAGCCAGATAACATAGCCGCCACCGATAATAAAGGAGGTGGGTTGGGCTATTTCGTAGGGAATAAATGGAGCGATGATAATGGGTGCTAAGTGCAACCATTGAAAAGGCGAGTAATCATTCTTGGCTTTTAATAAATCCTTACTAAAGAAATAAAACGAGGGAGCAACAGTGAATAAACAAAGGTTGTAAAAAACGGGATACAACCATTCTCCGCTGAGTTGAGCAGGGTGCAAGAAATGATAATGTACTATTTGCAACCCTGCCAGACTTACCAATAATGTGATCCCTGCTAAGCGAGGTAGCCATTTCCCCTGATATTCTGAGCAACGAAAATGGCTGATGAGTAGCAATAAGGCACTGAAAACAGAAAAACCAATAAATAGAGTGGCTAATATCTGGATCATGTTAATAGCTCTGCAGGTAGTGGATTGATGTTAGCAGGAGCATTCCAGAGTTTGCATAAAGTCAGATGGTGTTGTTTGTCCTGTAGGCTACTGTAGAAAGTGATCCTACCGGTTTTTCTTAGAAAATCAGTATTTTTCAGGCTGTTCTGTTCTAATATGTGTTGTAATTGTGTTGCAACGGGCTTTCCTGTATCCAAAATGGCGATGCCATCACCGAGCACAGCTCTGATTTCTGGTAGTAGAAAAGGATAGTGTGTACATCCCAAAATAATGGTATCGACTTGAGCATCCAGCATATCTTGTGTGTATTCACGAATTAGCCGTGCCGGGTTGTTTAGAGTGTGTGTGTCGTTATTCTCAACGGCTTCGACGAGACCGGGGCATGATTGCGCAATAATGGTTGTATCTTTGGCATATAGATTAATTAATTCTTGTAAACGCTCGCTCTGGATCGTTCGGTGAGTGGCAAGAATGCCAATCATTTTATTTTTACTTTGTTCTGCTGCGGGTTTAATGGCGGGTTCGACACCCACTACCGGTATGCTGAGGTGTGTTCTTAGAAAGCTTATAGCTTCTGTGGTAGCAGTATTGCAAGCAACTACTAAAGCTTTGATATTATGGGTTAGCAAAAACTGGCTTAATTGAAGGCTGCGCTGCTGAATGAAATCCACAGGTTTATCGCCGTAGGGAGCTTTAGCTGAATCTGCTATATAAATAAGATCTTCATGCGGTAATTGTTTCTGGATTTCTTTTAGTATCGAAATACCACCCACACCAGAGTCGAAGATTCCTATGGGGGCCATAGTGGCTGAAGGAGCTAAAGATGATGAAGAATGTATGTTTTCCAATGAATTTATTTCTTTAAAGTTTGACTATCCTAATAGAGATTCCTAATCAGCATGAATCATCGGTAGTATCAAGGTATTGTAACTTGTCAGCTACACCGTCCCATTCATCTGCATCTTCAGGAGCTTCTTTCATAACGGCAATTACCGGCCATTTTGGAGCAAGTTCTGCATTAAGTTTAGTAAATTGAAGCTGATCTTCAGGCAGGTCATCTTCATCATAAATGGCATCAATAGGGCATTCGGGAACACAAATGGCGCAATCAATACACTCATCTGGATCAATCACCAGAAAATTCGGTCCTTCATGAAAGCAATCTACCGGACAGACTTCTACACAGTCGGTATATTTGCATTTAATACAGTTTTCAGTAACTACAAAGGTCATTGATCCTACTCAACGCTAATTAGCCAGCATCCAGAGAGCAGAAAAACTACTCCATCTAGCAGAGGGTGTTGAAAAAATTAGATTATGTAGGTTGCGGGTGAGGTACGAACCCCAACGTGATGCGATTTTGTTGGGGTTCCTTCGTCACCCACAACCTACCATCGTAGCTTTTGCGACACCCTACTAATGGGAGAGGAGCTGTTGCTAGGCGTAACTAATTAATTAACTAAAACTCTTAGGTTTCGATGACATAAGAGGCATACAAGCATTATACCAAGAAGCAAAAGCATTGCTATGTTCTGTCGCTAAAGTGATGACTCCCAAGTTGTGACTGGAATGCAGAACGCCAAACATACTACAGTCGATGAAATCAGGCTGGTCTCCTCCGAAAAACGGCTGACCCTTTAAACCATTATCAACCCACCTGTCTATCGCTGCCAGAAATTCGCCATTCACATCTTCAATAGCATATTTTTTCTTCATCTTTCTTGCTACTTTTGGCATAACAACTGCACCTGCAAATTTAATCATAAGACGCTTGATAGGCCCCATCTTGGTGTTATCCATGATGACTTTAAAGTTTTTCAATGAAGTGCTGAAATTTGGATGAATAAGTGGGGGCAAATAATGCACCAGTACATCGTCAATCCATTGTGTCCATTTGGCAGCATCTTCCCTGGCAGGTAAATGGCTGTAGTGAGTATTGACATGTTCTACTATTTTAGCTGATTCGGTAATAATGGTTTCACCATCTTTTAGAACAGGTACTTTTTTATGGTCAGTAAAATCCAGTTCTTTCATCCCAAAAGGGGAAACTTCTACTTTTTCATAAGGTTGTTTTGCGTAATTAAGAAGCGCTTTTACTTTCCAGCAAAATGGGCAAGAGTCAAACTGATAAAGGGTAATCATAGGAAACACATTTCCTTGTGTGGAATGAGACCTTTGATGTAAAGGCCTCAGGATAAAAATAGATAAAATTAAATTGATTGTAGTCTGCCC